>NZ_CP170082.1:0-30000 GCF_042181575.1 Devosia polycyclovorans
TTTAGCCCACCGGCACCTCCCGCTGGGCGGCGCTGCCGCGGATGAGGAGGAGTGTTGCCAGCGCAGCGACGGCTGCGACGACACCTGCGCCCTGGAACGCCGCCTGGAAGCCCTGGAGCATTTCTGCCGGACCGGCGCCGCCACGGCCGGAGCCGGCAGCGGAGATCGCCACCATGACCGCAAGGCCGATGGCCGAACCAATCTGGTAGGTGGTGTTGATGAGGCCGGAAGCCAGACCGGTTTCCTCGGGCTTAGCGCCTGCCATGCCCGACATGGTGGCCGGGATATAAGCCAGGGCCATGCCCAGGGCTGCCAGTAGAGAAGCCGGCAAGACGTTGATCACCAAGGATCCATCCAGCGGCAGGTTGGCGAAGAGAATGAGGGATGCCCCCATCAGCAACAGGCCGAGGATGAGATTGGTCTTGGGGCCGAACCGGCCAATCAGCTTGCCGGAGAAGCCAACCATGACGATCATGATCAAAATGGTCATCGGCAGGAGCGCGAGGCCACTGGCGAGGGCAGAGAGACCGAGGATCTGCTGCAGATAGAGATTGAGGAAGAACCACAGAGGGATCCAGGCCGCACCCAGAAGGGCCATGACCAGATTGCCGCCGGCCAGGTTGGGCGCCTTGAAGATGCCGAGGGGCAGCAGCGGTTCGCGGCGGACGCGCTGGGTGATCAGGAAGACCACGAGGAGCGCCAGGGAAATGCCGAGCAGCGACAGAATCAGCGGCGAACCAAGACCTGCCGTCTCGATGGTGACAATCGCATAGACCAGCGACACCAGCGCACCGGTCACAGTGACGGCGCCGAACCAGTCAACCTTGCCCCGTGCCCGTTCGGACTTGCGCAGAACAGCCGGGATGGCGGTCAGAACAATCAGGCCGAGCGGCACATTGATGAGGAAGGTCCACTGC
Organism: Devosia polycyclovorans; assembly: GCF_042181575.1. Taxonomy (GTDB): domain Bacteria; phylum Pseudomonadota; class Alphaproteobacteria; order Rhizobiales; family Devosiaceae; genus Devosia; species Devosia polycyclovorans. Next base: position 918 of record NZ_CP170082.1, read on the forward strand.
CAGGCCATCCACTCGGTGATCACGCCGCCGAGGAAAACACCGGCCGAACCGCCGGCTGCTGCTGCTGCACCCCAGAAGCCGAAGGCCTTGCCCAACTCGGCACCATTATGTCCAAAGAGGCGCATGACGATGGTGAGGGCCGATGGCGCAATCAGCGCGGCACCGATACCTTGCAGGGCGCGACCGGCAAGCAGGATTTCCTGGCTTGTGGCGAGCCCGGCCAGCAGAGAGGCGGCGGTCAGGATGACGAAGCCGGTCGTGAAAATGCGGCGCGCGCCGAACAGGTCGCTCAACCGACCGCCGAGCAGCAACAGGCCGCCAAAGGCGATGACATAGGCGTTGAAAATCCAGCTCAGACCGCTGGCGGAAAAGCCGAGATCGGCCTGGATGGCGGGCAGTGCCACGCCGATGATGGAGGTATCGAGGATTACGATGAATTGGGCGGCACACAGCAATGCCAGAGCGGCCCATCTCTTCGGATCCGGTATGAACTTTTGCATTGGAGTTCCCCAGAAAAGGTTTCTCGCCGATTGCGATTAACCCCGGTCTCCGGCTTCCAACGCTGGTAGAGTCAAGAGGAGTGAGGAGGAATGTTGCAAACAAAAAAGGCGGTGAAAATTCACCGCCTTGAATGATCAGTGGGTATGCGGGTCTATTTCACCCGCAATACCAAATCGAGGCTTTCTCCTGATCAGTACTTTTGGCGCCGGAGAAACAGCGAACTCTTCGATGATAGGGCAGTCCGGCCTGTCATCGCCGTAGCAATTTTCCGCCAGATGCTCAAGTGTTCGACCCATTGCCTCAAGCGCTAGCGCCTTTTCTTTCAACTTGGCGACATGCTCCAGCGCGATAGCCTTGACATCGGCACTGGCACGGCTGCGGTCCCGCCACAGCGCCAGAAGGTCTCGCATCTGTTCGACGGAAAAACCGAGGTCCCGGGCGCGATTGATGAAGCGAAGCGCATGGATGTCGTGATCGGTATAGACGCGATACCCGGCATCTGACCGGTGTGCAGGGGTGATCAGACCGATGGTCTCATAGTAGCGGATCATCTTGGTCGAGATACCCGTAGCCTTTGCAGCGTGCCCGATGTTCATTTTGCGTACTCCAGCTCAAGTGGCGCACCAGAGGCACCTGCTTCGGAGCCGGCCGGCGCTCCAAAGGAGCGCAGGCGGAGGGCATTGGCGAGCACAAAGACGCTCGACAGGGCCATGGCACCGGCGGCAAGCGCAGGAGAGAGCAGCGTTCCGGTGAACGGGAAGGCCGCTCCGGCAGCAACCGGCACCAGTGTAGCATTATAGGCGAAGGCCCAGAACAGGTTCTGCTTGATGTTGCGGATGGTGGCCCGGCTAATGGCGAGAGCCGTCGAAACGCCGCGCAAGTCACCCGACATCAGGACCACGTCCGCGCTTTCGATGGCGATGTCGGTGCCGGTACCAACAGCCAGACCGACATCGGCCTCGGCCAGTGCCGGCGCATCGTTGATGCCATCACCCACGAAGGCCAGCTTGCGACCATCCGCACGCAAACGCTTGATGGCATCGACCTTGCCTTCGGGCAACACCTCGGCAACCACTTCGTCGATGTCCAGCTGGCGGGCAATTGCCTGCGCGGTGCGGGCGTTGTCGCCGGTGATCATCGCTACCTTCAAACCCTGCTCATGGAGAGCAGCAATGGCGCTGCGGCTGGTTGGCTTAATCGGGTCGGCTACGGCGATGATGGCGGCAAGCGTGCCGTCGATGGCGGCATAGAGCGGGCTCTTGCCTTCATCACCCAACTGGCGGGCATTGCCGGCAAAGTGGTCGACTGAAATACCGGCCTTGGCTAGTGCACGATCGGCACCAACAAGAACCTTGTGGCCGTCAACCATGCCGGAAATTCCATAGCCCGGGGTGGCTTCAAACCCCTGGGGCGCTGTCAGAGACAGCTCGCCCTTTTCAGCAGCGGCAACGATCGCTTCGGCAATCGGGTGCTCCGAGAGGGTTTCAAGGCTCGCCACCTGACGCAGGATTTCAGTGCGATCAAAGCCCTCGGTCACGATCAGGTCGGTCAGTTCAGGCCGGCCCTTGGTCAGGGTACCAGTCTTGTCGAGAGCAACAACATTGACGTCACGCAGGGTCTGCAGAGCCTCGCCCTTGCGGAACAAGATACCCAGTTCGGCAGCGCGGCCGGTTCCGACCATGATCGAAGTCGGGGTCGCCAGGCCCATGGCACACGGGCAGGCGATGATCAGCACGGCAACGGCATTGACCAGGGCGAAGGTGAGCTGCGGCGACGGGCCAAACACAAACCAGACGGCAAAGGTGGCCAGAGCGATGGCAATAACGACCGGGACAAAGACCCCGGTGACGCGATCGACAAGTGCCTGGATGGGCAGCTTGGAGCCCTGGGCGGTTTCGACCATGCGGATGATCTGCGCCAGAAGCGTGTCAGCGCCGACCTTGGTGGCTTCGAATTCGAAGGAGCCGGTCTTGTTGATCGTGCCGCCAACGACTTCGTCACCCTCGCCCTTGCGGACGGGAATAGGCTCGCCGGTGATCATGGCTTCGTCAACATAGGACTCACCAGACCGCACGATACCATCGACCGGGACCTTGTCGCCGGGGCGGATTTGGATGCGGTCGCCGGCACGGACGGCCTCGAGCGGCAATTCAATCACGGCCCCGTCGCGTGCAACACGGGCGGTCTTGGCCTGCAAGCCGACGAGGCGCTGAATGGCCTGGCTGGTGCGACCCTTCGCGCGAGTTTCAAGGAGACGCCCGAGAAGGATCAGCGTCACGATGACCGCTGCCGCTTCATAATAGACATTGGCGGTGCCGGCAGGGAGCAGGCCGCCGAAGAAGGTGGAGACGACAGAGAAGCCCCAGGCGGCCGATGTGCCCAGGACGACGAGCGAGTTCATGTCCGGGGCGCCGCGCAGCAAGGCCGGAATGCCCTTCTGGAAGAAGCGCAGGCCAGGTCCGAACAGGACGACGGTGGCCAGGATGAACTGCAGGTAGTGGTTGGTCTGCATGCCGATGGTGTTCATGATGAACATGTGCACCGCCGGAATGAAGTGCGAGCCCATTTCCATAACAAAGAGCGGCGCGGTCAGGACCGCTGAAAGGCCGAAGGCCCAGCTGAGCTTGCGCGCCTCAGCCGCCTTGCGATCGCTGGCGGGCTCCGGTTCGGCACCGGCCTCGGACGCGACCTGACGCACGTCATAGCCGGCCTCCTTGACCGTGGCTTCGAGCGCGGCGCGTGTGACCAGGCCACCAGCCGCACTAATGGTTGCCTTTTCGGTGGCGAGATTGACGCTGGCGCTGATGACGCCGGGAACGGCGGAGAGGGCCCGCTCGATGCGTCCGACGCAAGAAGCGCATGTCATGCCCTCGATTTCGAGTTCAAAGCTTTCGGCGCTGGTTTCGTAGCCGGCCGAGTTGATGGCGGCGATGATAGCGCTCGGTTGCACAGATCCATCTGTTTCAACGCTCGCCCGCTCCGTGGCCAGGTTGACAATGGCCTTGATCGTACCAGGAACGGCGGCAATCGCCTTCTCGACGCGCAGTACGCAGGACGCGCAGGTCATGCCTTCAATCGGGAACTCGAAACTGGATCCGGAAGAGATGGTGTCCGTAGACATTTTGCAGTCCTTTCATTTCGACTGCCATTCCATCTGCGCCTTCCAACGTTGGTAAGGTCAAGCACTTTCTTGCGAGAAATGGTGAGGTGAAAAATCTGCAAATTGGGCCTTGACCCTCCCACCGTGGGAAGAACCATTTCCAGCGTGTCTCAACCAAAAAGGACACGACATGTATAATTTCACCGTCTCCGACATGACCTGTGGCCATTGCGCCTCGAACATTGAGAAGGCCGTCAAAAGCACCGATCCGGCTTGCGAAATCAAGATCGACGTCCCTGCTCGCAAGGTGCAGGTGGAAACGGCCCGCTCCGCGCAGGACATCGCTGACGCCATCAAGCTGGCGGGCTATACCGGCACGCTGGCTGCCTGATTACCCCAGATCAATGCCGGCCGGGCAAAGCCGTCCTAAGGATCGCTCTGTCCGGCTTGCCATCACGCGGACAGAATGACCGCGCATAAATTGACCGATTTCTATGGATCGAAAGGCTGCTCATGCTGATCACCCGACGTACTTTCGCCATCGGCGCCCTGAGCCTCGCGGGCGCGACCTTGCTGCGGCCGGCACTGGCGCAAGACGCAAGCCCGGCAGTCTCGATCAAGAAAGATCCCTGGTGTGGTTGTTGCACCGGTTGGGCGCGCCACCTTGAGCAAGCCGGATTTGTGGTGAACATAGAGGAGATCGAAGAAATGGAGGCCGTTAAGGACAATCTTGGGGTCCCAGCCGAGCTTCGTTCATGCCACACGGCGACAATTGACGGATATGTGATTGAAGGTCATGTGCCCGCCGAGGCCATCGTCGCCTTGCTTGATCAACGACCGCAGGTCAGAGGTTTGGCAGTTGCGGGAATGCCTATCGGTTCACCGGGCATGGAAGGCCCCGCAGGCAGCGAGCCCGACCAGTACGCCGTGGTGGCATTCGACGGTTCGAGCGACTTTGTATTCATGCGGTTCGCCGGTCACCAACGGGTTTAAACACTTGACCCGGGCAGATAGCGGGGCCAGATCAAACCAGGTCGGTCATCGAGCACATATGAAGCGGATAGTTCAAGCACTGCTGACCTTGTTGATGGCGCTGACGCTCAACGCCTCGATGGTCCTTGCTTCGACGACACATGCCGCAACGCATCACACTGAGACGACCACAGCCGAACCCTGCGACCATCACGGTCACAGCCTTGAGATGTCAGGCGATGCGAATGAGCCGATTGGCGACGACTGCCCGCAACAGCTTTGTCCCTCTTGTACCGGCTTGCAGCTATCTGTTGTCGCCGCGCAGGACCATGCATCACATCACCTCGTTGCGCCATTCAGGGTGACCCATTGGTCTCCGTCCTGGCACCCGCCGCTGTTTCGGCCCCCCATCCATATCTGAAGCCCCGTTGATGGCCTGTGGGCCGATCCCTCTTTCAGATATTGGAGTTTTCCATGAGCAAGCAGCTCTCTCGTCGCGCTTTTCTTGGCGCATCCCTCGCCGTTGCCGGCAGTGCGGCCCTGCCACGCTTCGCCCTGGCACAGCAGCCAACTGCCCGAACCCTGGTTGCTGAGCGCCGCGTCATCGATGTCCTGGGCAAACCCGCTGATGTTTTCGGCATCCGCAATGAACTTGGCCGGCAAGGCCTGTTCCTCCCTGCCGGCGAACGTTTTCTTGTCGACCTCGAAAACCAGATCGGCACCGAGACCATCATCCACTGGCACGGCCAGGTGCCCGATCCGGCCCAGGACGGTGTGTCCGACACGGGCTATGTCTCCCCGCTAGCTGCGGCTGAAACACGATCGTTCGACTTTCCGGCACGGAGCGGGACGCATTGGATGCATTCGCACCACGGTCTACAGGAGCAGTCTCTCCTCGCCGCGCCGCTCGTCGTCTATACCGCTGAGGATGAGGCGGCGGACCTGCAGGATGAAACTGTCCTCCTGCACGATTTTTCGTTCCGTAGCCCCGAAGAGATTCTTGCGGAGCTGACAGGCGGCGATATCGGCGGCCACGGCATGCACGGAAGTGACAACACGGCCATGGGTGGCGGCATGATGATGGGCGGCATGGACCATGGAATGATGTCCATGGATCTCAATGACGTTGCATACGACGCCTTCCTTGCCAATGATAGAACGCTTGACGACCCGCAGGTCATCCGCACGGAGCCAAATGGCAGTGTCAGGTTGCGCCTGATCAATGGCGCAACCTCAAGTGCTTTCTGGATCAATCTCGGTGATGCCCAAGCCACTGTTCTGGCTGTGGACGGCAACGACGTCGAGCCGATCACCGGCAGTCGCTTCCCGATGGCGGCTGCCCAGCGGCTGGACCTGCTGATCGACATGAAGGGCAAGTCCGTGGTTCCGGTGTTAGCTCAGGTCGAGGGCCTTACGGACCGCACAGGTGTCATCCTCGCGGTCAATGGTGCCGTGATCCCGAAGGTGTCGAGATACGCGGAGCAAGCCGAGGGGCCGGTCGATCTGTCCCTGGAAGAAAGACTGATCTCGCGCCATCCACTTGCGTCCAGGGCAGCCGACCGGACGATCCAGACCATGATCATGGGGTCAATGGCGCCCTATGCCTGGAACCTGGATAATGCCCCTTGGCCCAACCGCCGCCCTCTAACAGTGGCCGAGGGCGAGAGGGTGACTCTCGAGATCATGAACCATTCGATGATGGCCCACCCCATGCACCTGCATGGACACCATTTTCAGGTCACGTCCCTCAACGGCCGGCCCTTGGACGGCGCCGTGCGCGACACCGTCCTCGTCCCGCCCATGGCCACAGTCGGCATCAGCTTCGACGCCGACAATCCGGGGCGTTGGCTATTCCACTGCCACAACCTCTATCACATGGCCACGGGCATGATGACCGAGGTGGTTTACAGCTAAGTTGCTCAAAGGGTCCCGCCGCTACCGCCTTTCTTGGAGACGCAGCGGGGCCCATACCGACAATTGGATGGAAACTGCATTCCCTTCCCAGCCATAGAACTCCCTACGGCTACGCTCGGCACGCATCGGGTAGTGAAGCCTGCTGAGCGGGCGTCGAGGAACCGAAACAGCGGCTGCTTGCGCCCACGCCGCGTGGAGGTCACATTGTTGGTATCAAAGCGAAGCATTGGGAAGAGATTCGCGTTTGAAGCTGCTCAGAAACATATTCAACATGCTAGCCGTGGTCATGGTGCTGCTCTCCGGCGCCCTTCCATTGCACGCGTCTGAGCCCTTCATGCAAACAACATCTATGGAGCAACTGGATCACGACCACGCATTGGTGCCGGCGGAATCCCATTCGCACAACCTCGCCGATCAGATTGTTCACTGCGGTGCACCCATTCTTGGCGCCGAACCCTTCCGCCTAAGCTGCTCACTGCCGACATCATCGGTCGTCTACTTCGAGCATGACGGATCATCCCCGTTTGCCGTCACAGACGAGAACCTCCGTCCGCCCAGGGCCTGAGCATTCGTTCGCTGCCGTTTTGCGGCTTTTGCCAACCTGGATACACGACATGATGAACAAGACGACCTATCGCGGGCCTGCGGCCTGCGCGGTGCTACTGGCAGGTGCCATGGCAGCGGCTGGCCACAGTGGCGCCACCGGTATAGTGGGCGAGCGAATGATGGGCATGATGATGCTCAGCGAGCAGATCAAGCTCCTCGCGCCGATCGCCGAGCGTCCGAAATCCGGAGATGTGCAGAAGCTCATCACTGCAGCCGAAATGATCAGCATGCATGCCGGTTCGGCCATGACCGATCTCTTCCCGGAAGGAAGTCTTGATGCACCATCCGAGGCTCGGGCGGAGATTTGGCAAAATTGGGAGGAGTTCGTCGCCTACGCCGACAGGCTGGGAGAACTCGGCGAGGAGCTGGAAGAGTCTGCCAAAGCGCTGGCGGTGGAGCCAAAGCCCGAGTCGGGCGAGAAGCCCTCGACCTCAATTGCTGAAGTCAGCGAATGGGAGCGCATGGATTTCGCTTGGTTGATGGGACTGTCTGCAGCGCCGGCCTTTATGGCCGAGCCGGTCACCACAAGGGAGATCGGTGGCGCCTCTGACACGCCACAGGTGCGACCGGTCAGGGCGGTTTATTCGGACGTGTCGGCAACCTGCGCCGCGTGCCACTCTACCTTCCGGCGCGAACCATGAACCGTCTTGTTCTGCTCCCATTACTGGCGATTGTTGCCGCGGTCACTGGCACCATTGTCCTCGAAAACTGGCCATTGCCTGCAGCGGCCAAGGTGACGGAGCTGCAGGGCGACGCCAAGCGCGGCGCCTATCTCGCGAGGCTGTCTGGCTGCGTGACCTGTCATACGGCTCCTGCCACCCCCCCGCTGTCGGGCGGCGCTGCCATCGCGTCCAACTTCGGCTCATTCAGAGCACCCAACATCACTCCCGATCCTGTGGCCGGAATAGGCGCCTGGACCTTCAAGCAGTTTGTGCGTGCCGTTCGTCAGGGCGTCTCCCCCAGGGGAGAAACGTACTACCCAGCCTTTCCCTTTGAATTTTACGCGACGTTGACTGACCAGGATATGGCGGACCTATGGGCGGCAGTGCAAGCAACTCCGTCCGTTGATAAGCCGAGTGAGGGGCATGATCTTCGCTTTCCGTTCAATGTCCGCGCTGCCGTGAAAGTCTGGCGCTCGCTGTTCGAGCGGACCGCCGACTACGAAGTGGACGCATCAAGGACGTCGGAATGGAATCGCGGCAAGTATCTCGTGGAGGGCCCGGCGCATTGCGCCGCCTGCCACACGCCGCGAAATCTTTTGGGCGGATTGTCGAGCAAGGAGCTGGCTGGCGACCCTAACATGCAGGGAGGTGGTGCATCGCCTGCTATCACCGCTGGCGCGCTGACAGCAGGTGACTACACCCGCGAAAGCCTGGTACAGGCCCTCCGCACCGGAGTGACACCGAATGGCGATGTGTTCGGCGGTTCGATGGCGGAGGTGGTGCACGGCAGCACGAAGTTTCTGCTCGAGCAGCACTTGGTGGATATGGCGACATTTCTGCTCGACCTTGGCAGTGGCGACGCCAGCGAGGGCGAGAAGAGCAAGCCGTAGTGGCATTTGAGATCTAACCATTACAAGTCGTCGTGATGGTGTCTACACCATGGACAGGCGCTGTTTGGCGCTATCGGCCTAGGCACCGGCCTTCTGCCATAGAACAGCCACCCTCATGGGCGAACCAAGCCGCGCCGAGGTGCCGCACCTCGTCTTTAGCGCGCATTAACCAGACCGGGGCAAACTTCAAACCATGCGAAAATGGCCAATGACATGGCTGACGGCAGTCGTCGCCCTGGTTTTTGCCTCGCTGCTCGCCACGCCGGTCGTGGCTGCGGCAGCGCATTCGCATGTCATTGGGGCCGTTGTCGAAGCCGTGGAATCGCACGGCCACGCCCATGGTGATGTCGGCGCGGATATCCACGACGCCACCGATCATGCCCATGATGTGCCTCATCATCCGAGTGTCCAGACTGTCGTCTTGGTCCACCTCTCGCCGGATTGGCCCGGCGGCATGGTCTTGAACATAAAGAGCTCGATTCGGTTCGGCACCGAAAGACCACCCAAAACCTTGCTGTGACCCGCCAGGGGCAAGCCCCTCACGTTCACATGCACGGATCAATTCTATGACCCTCAATCCTCCGTGGGCGATTTGGTCATTCAGGCCGATCGCAACCGCCCTCCTGGCGTTGTCGGCTGCCCTCGCCTTGACCGGCGCCGCTCAGGCGCATGGCGTCGACACATCCGACGCCGGCTACATCGCCGAAATCACCGGCTGGAACCTGCTGCCGTATGTCTATCTGGGCGCCAAGCACATGATCACCGGCTATGACCACATCCTGTTCCTGCTCGGCGTCATCTTCTTCCTCTATCGGATGGAGCATATCGGCATTTATGTGTCGCTGTTCGCCATCGGGCACTCCACCACAATGCTGCTGGGCGTCTATTTCAACTGGGCCATCAGCTCTTATTTCATCGATGCCATCATCGGCCTGTCGGTGGTGTACAAGGCGCTGGACAATATCGGCGCCTTCCAGCGCTGGCTTGGCTTCCAGCCCAATACCAAGGCGGCGACCCTGATCTTCGGCCTGTTCCATGGCCTGGGTCTCGCGACAAAGGTGCTTGAATACGACATGTCGCCGGATGGACTCCTGCCAAACCTTATCGCCTTCAATGTCGGGGTCGAGATTGGGCAATTGCTGGCGTTGGCCGCCATCCTCATCGTCATGGGTTTCTGGCGGCGCACGCGCTCGTTCTGGAAGCTCGCCTATTCTGCCAACGTCGCCATGATGTGCGCCGGTTTCGTGCTGTTCGGATACCAGCTCGTCGGCCTCATGGTCGTGCCCTAAGGATCGCTTCCCATGTACAATACCGACTTTCCCAGCAAGGCCGACCTGCCCACGACGGACCGCCTGATCCGCTCGACCGTCATCGCCGGGGTCAGTGCCCTGGCCATCCTTGTCACCGTCGTGCTGCCCTCCGAATACGGCATCGACCCCACCGGCTTCGGGCGTCTGACGGGCCTCACCACCATGGGGCAGATCAAGATGCAGCTCGCCGAGGAGGCGGCAGCTGGAGAAGCGTTGAGCGCAGCGGCTGCCGCCGGAACAGCCATTCCGAACCCAACGCCTGCCCCAGCGACAGACACGCAGCAACTGGCGGCCCGCGTCGATGCCCTCGAAAGCCTGATCCTGGAACTGCAGTCGACCCAGCCAACAGTGGCAGTGCCGACTGAGGTCGCTCCCGCACCAGCCGAATTGGCCGCTGCGACTGCTCCCGTTGAAGCGCCAGCGGCCGTTGCCGCGCCGCTCTGGCGCGACGAGGTTACCTTCACCCTCACACCCATGGAGGGGACGGAATACAAACTGGTCATGCAGGCTGGTGCCGTCGCCACCTATGAGTTCGTCGTCGATGGCGGCGTCATCAACTTCGATGCCCATGGTGAAGGCGAGGGACAGTCCTTGACCTATGAAAAAGGCCGCGGGGTGGCGAGTGACGCTGGTGAATTGATCCCGCCAGTCTCGGGGACGCATGGTTGGTTCTTCCGCAATCGCGGCGGTGAGGACGTCGTGGTGACGCTGCGTACAGGCGGCGACTATCAGGAATTGCGCAAGCTGATCTAAGGCCAATCTCTGAAGATCACGACATTGACCTATCCCCCCTGGGGGGATAGGTCTTGGTGCATGAACGAGCACCTTCACGCCTCGCACCCCGATATCGTCAAACGTCTAAAGCGAGCCGATGGCCACCTGAGATCGGTGATCGAGATGATCGAGACCGGCCGCCCCTGTGTCGATATTGCCCAGCAACTGCATGCGGTCGAAAAGGCCATCCAGCAGGCCAAGAAGACGCTGATCCACGATCATCTCGAGCACTGCCTCGATGACGCGGTCACCCAGGACGGTTCCGTCGACCGTGCCGCCATTGACGGCTTCCGTGAAATTACCCGCTACCTCTGAAGGTTCTCCCGATGCTGGCCGTGCTCGCCAATCGCACCTATCGACACCTGTTCCTGGCCCAGGTCATCGCCTTGATCGGCACGGGTCTCGCCACGGTGGCGCTTGGCCTGCTGGCCTTTGATCTCGCGGGCGCCGATGCGGGCGCCGTGCTCGGAACGGCTCTCGCCATCAAGATGGTGGCCTATGTGGGCGTGGCGCCCATCGCATCGGCCTTTGCCGAGCGCCTGCCGCGCCGAACCATGCTGGTGGGGCTTGATCTGGTGCGAGCCGGGGTGGCGGTGCTGCTGCCCTTCGTCACCGAGATCTGGCAGGTCTATGTGCTGATCTTTGTGCTGCAATCGGCTTCGGCCGCCTTCACGCCGACCTTTCAAGCCACCATCCCGGACGTGCTCCCGGATGAGAAGGACTATACGCGGGCCTTGTCGCTTTCGCGCCTAGCCTATGACCTTGAAAGCGTGGCCAGTCCGCTGCTCGCCGCAGCGCTCCTGACGGTCATCTCTTTCAACAGCCTCTTTGCCGGGACAGTCATCGGCTTCCTCGCCTCGGCCCTGCTCGTCCTTTCGGTGGTCCTGCCCAGCCCGAAACCCGCTGCACCGCGCGGCATCTATGACCGCACCACCCGGGGCATGCGCATTTACCTCAAGACGCCGCGGCTGCGGGGCCTGCTGGCGCTGACCTTTGCCGTTTCAGCCGCCGGGGCCATGGTCATCGTCAATACCGTGGTACTGGTGCAATCGTCCTTCGGGCTCGACCAACAGGCCACCGCCATTGCCCTGGCGGCCTTTGGTGGTGGCTCAATGGTGGCTGCGCTGGCCCTGCCAAAACTGCTGGACCGGTTCGCCGACCGTCCCGTCATGCTCGTTGGAGCGGGCCTGCTTGTTGCTACAATGCTGGCGGGCAGTCTCGTCGGCGGCTACGGCACACTCCTGGCGCTGTGGTTCGTCATCGGCATCGGCTATGCGGCTACCCAGACGCCGACCGGGCGCCTCATCCGTCGATCCTCCCATCCCGAAGATCGTCCGGCCTTGTTCGCCGCCCAGTTTGCGCTTTCCCATGCCACATGGCTCCTCAGCTATCCGCTGGCCGGCTGGCTTGGGGCGACAGCAGGCATGCAGGTTACGTTCATCGCCATGGCCGCCATTGCGACCTTTGGCGTCGTCGCGGCCACGCGGCTCTGGCCGCAGGGTGACCCGGTCGAGATCGAGCACAGCCATGATGACCTGCCCGCAGGTCACCCGCATCTGGCCGGACATGGCCATCGCCATATCCATGCCTTTGTCATCGACGCCGAGCACGCCAACTGGCCGGGTCGATGACCGATATCCTGGCTTTTCTGGTTGCGCTGCAGGGTGATATCCAGCGGTCGGTTGCTGATCAGATCAGCGCCTTCTCGGCGAGCGGTGACTGGCTTGCCCTGCTTGGAGCAATGCCGCTCGCGGTAGCGTTCGGCATGGCCCATGCCCTGACGCCGGGACACAATAAACTGGTTCTCGCAACCTTCGTCCTGGGAGAGCGGCTCGGTCTGCTCAAGGCCCTCACGACCTCGATGCTGCTCAGCGCTACCCACATCGGCAGCGCAGTCGCAATCGGCTTCGGGGCCAATTGGCTGGTGTCGCGCACTATCACCCAGGCAGGCCGGGCGCCGCTTCTCGAAACAACCAGCCAGGTCTTGCTCGCCGCAATTGCGGTCTGGATGGTCTGGCGCGCCATCTGGCCCACGCGATCGCATGAGCATCCCGGTCTTTTTGCCGTGGCCGCGGGTTTGGTGCCCTGTCCATTGACACTGTTCACAGTGGTGATGGCGACCTCGATGGGATCTCCGGAGGCCGGCGCGATATTTGCCCTGGCGATGCTGGTGGGGGTGGGGAGCGTGCTGTCGCTGGTCGGCTTGGCCGCGCATGTTGGCGCCGCCAGAATGAGCGGAATAGTTGGGCGTCTCGACCTTGCCGGCCGGGCTGTACTCGGCCTTGGGGGCGCGATGTTGCTCTTGTTGGTGCTCATCTCTCTGCTTGGGTGAAGCACCCAATGCTGAAAGCCCCGGAGACGACACTGTCGCCTCCGGGATTGGGCGGCGGGATTGGCTATCCGCCATGCAGGGACCTGGCTACGCCGACGAGATCGAAACTATGGGCTGCGTAGCTAACAAGCCCTATGGCGATCAGCACGATGAAGGCGACGAGAAAATCGCGACGGGTCATTTGGGACTCCTAGTTGTAGGCGAGGGTTTGACGGATGGTGAGGCGCGCGGCCTGCCCGGCGGGCGCCAGGCTGGCGAGGACAGAGCCGACAGCCAGGATCAGGGCCCAGATGGCGATGGCTTCTGGCGAAACGGTCAGCGGTAGCGGCAGGCCGAAGGACAGGGTGCCGACCAATTGCCCGATGCTGTAGCCGAGCGGCACGCCGACCAGCAGCCCCAGGGGCATGCTGAGGAAGGCAATCATCAGACCCTCTGCCAGGATGTTGCGCATCAGGGCACCGCCGCTGGCACCAATGGTCCGCATGATGCCGAACTCACGGGTGCGTTCCACCACGCTCGAGCCCTGGGATGCGGCCAGGCCAATGCTCCCGACCGCCGCCATCAGCAGTGCCATGGCCTTGAGGGCAATGATGAGGACGACGACATGGCCCGATTGCGCCGCCGCCAGGGTGGCCTCGGTGGTCACCTGTTCAATGGCGATGCCGGCCTGGGTCAGGGCTGCTGATGCCAGGCTTGCCGTCTCCACGACGCGTGCGTCGTCATCTTCAGCCAGGACAAGGCGGAGGGCGGTAACTGCGTCGCCGTGGGCGGCCAGTTCGGCAAACAGGTCCCGGGGAATGTACGCAGTTGCGGGGGTAAGGATCTGGCGCGCAATGCCGCCGGGCAGCGCCGCCACGGTCCGTCCTTCTACGGCCAAGAGCAGCGGCGTATCGAGTGGTGGGCGGCCGAGCAGGTTCCACGCTTGCTGGTTCAGCACGATGGTTGACGCGTTCTCGCCATTCCCGGCAAGAAAGACCGGGTCGGCTGGCAGGCTGCCAAGTGGTCGCAGCGACAGGCTGCCGTGGCCGCCATCGGGATAGGTGCGCACCAGCATCAGTCCATCCTCGCGGCCGGCGGCTGCAGCGATCAGGTCTGTCGGACGCAATTCTGCAATGTTGGGTACGGAGGCTAGAGCCTCGGACAGTGCCGCGGGCGATGCTGGATCGAGCAGACTGATCTCAATGTCGTAGTCACGGCTGTTGGCGGCTTCCACCAATTGGCCCTGCCAGGCCGCCTCGACATTGAGCGCGGCGATGAACATCGCGCCAGCCGTGCCCAGCAGTCCGATATTGAGCAGCAGCCGTCCACGCTTGCGGAACGCGTTGCGCAGGGCCAGCAGAAGCGTGCGATCGACGCCGGTGAACCGTCCGAGCAGGCGCTGGATCGGATCACTGCGCAGGGCGCTGGCGGCGATGCCCTGATCGGCCAGTGCCTCCCGCACCGTCGCGCGGGTGGCCTTGCGGATGGGAACCGCAACGAAGACCAGCGGTAGCAGCAGGCCCGCAGCGATCAGGGCGATGACGAGCCAGCCCGGCACCAGCGGCGAGACGATGTCGAAATTGAGCAGTTGCGCGATCACCCCGGCAAAACTGGCGGCCCCATACAGTCCCAGGGGAATGGCTATCGCGAGCGCCAATGCCGCCACGATCGCAATGCCGGACAGGTAGAGCCCGCCGATCTGCCGGCTGGTACCGCCGATCGCCTTCATGATGGCGATCTGGCGCACCTGCTGCGCCAGCAGCGCCGAGACCATGGCCGCGGTCAGCACAGCACTGAGCATGAGCGTCAGGATGGCGAACAGCATGAACATGCCCAGGACGCCATTCATCTGGCTCTGGTGGGGATGCTCGTTGACCGGCGGAATCTGCACCTGGTGCACGGTGGCGCCGAGATCGCGGAGGCGGCTGGCGACGCCACTGACGACGCCATCGACATGATCCTGGCCAAGGCCGGCGTCTTGAACGATCACTTTGACCAGTTCGGGCTCGAGCGGCAGGCCGAGCTGCGTCGCCGTTCCTGACGACAGATAGATGTAGGCGGTCTGCTCCTGCCAGGCGGGCGCGAGGCTGGGGTCGTGGACCGTGCCGGCAATGGGCAGGTCAAGCGTGGCGCCACCGCTGGTCTGGATGGAGATTTCTTCGCCGAGGACCGCACCGAGAAAGCCCATGGCCTCGCGTTCCAACAGGACTGTGCCGTCGGCAGGTGGAAAGCTCCCGTCCTCGGGAAAGGTCTGCCCGATACTGGAACTGGAGAAGTCGGGGACAATGAACAGCAGGGTGCGATGCCAGGCGCCGTCGCCGGTTCTTGCTCGGGCGACGACGATGGAGGCCGGCTCCGCTGCAGCAATGTCGGGATCGGCCGTGATGGCTGCGAGGATTTCCGGCGTCACCTCACCGACATCGAGCAGAGCCGAGGCCGGATTGGTCTGGAGGTAATTTCGCGCGATCTCACGGCTGAGTATGGCATAGGCACCCGCTATGGTGGTCAGGGCGAACATGCCGATGGTGAGCGCAGCAAGCATAAGGCCGATACGGCCACGGGTCGCGCCAAAATCGCCGATCAACTTGCGCCAGCGTGGAGCAAGGGTCATGTCCGGGCTCCCTGACCGGTATGGGCGACCATCCGGCCGTCGGCCAGTTCGATCGTATCGGTGAAATAGGTCGCAAGGTCGCGTTCGTGCGTAACCATGACCACGGTGCGGCCCTCTTCGGTCAGGCCGCGAAACAGATCCATGACCTCGCTGGTGGTGCGCGAATCGAGGTTCCCGGTCGGCTCGTCGGCCACCAGAAGCGGCGGGTCATTGGCGAGGGCACGCGCAATTGCGGCGCGCTGCTGCTGCCCGCCCGACAGATCAGCCGGCAGCTTGTCGGCCTGTTCGGCAATGCCGAGCTTTTCGAGCAGCCCCAGGGCACGCGGTCGCCGCTCCTCGGCGCGGCCGACGCTGCAGAAATCCATCGGCAGCATGACATTTTCGATGACCGTCAATGTCGGCAACAACTGGAAGAACTGGAACACCACGCCGACATTGCGGCCGCGCCAGGCGGTCAGTTCTTCCTCCGACTTGCCGTTGAGCAGCACGTCGCCAAAGCGGATTTCGCCACTGGTTGCACTGTCGATGCCGGTCAGCAGATTGGCCAGGGTGGTCTTGCCGCTGCCCGACTTGCCGACCACCGCCAGGAAGTCACCGGCCTCGAGGTCGAGAGTGATGCCGGCGAGCGCGGCGAAAGGGCCGGCTGGCGTGTTGTAGGTTTTGCCGATGGCCCGCAGGCTGACAATGGGGGCGGCGGCGATGGTGCGCGCGGCGGGTTTGAGAAGCGAGGTGGGGGGCACGTTATGAAACTCCGTGACGATCAGACATTCGTGTGATATTGGACACATGTCTTGAAACGCAATCGACACGGCGCCTGCTCATGTCCGATACTGAACACTGGCCCGGATTTGACCGGGAAAAGACCGCGCAGGTGCTGGAAGCCGATGGACTGATCGACCGGCGTGTCCGCCGCACGCGCCAGACATTGCATGAGACGCTCATGCGACTGACGGTCGAGCGCGGCTATGACGAGGTTACCGTTGCCGACATCGCCGCCGCTGCCGATGTCGGGCGATCCACGTTCTATGCGCACTTCACCGACAAGGATGACCTGCTGCGCAGCGCAGTGGGCACGCTGCGCTGCGCCCTGATGCAGCAGCATGCGGCGGCGGGAATTGACGGCGGCGGTCCGGACCGCATTCTGGGCTTCAGCCAATTCATGACGGCCCACCTGGCCGAACAACGGATCCTGTACAAAGCCTTGATGCGCGGCAGGGCGGGTCCCATCCTGCTTGATTTCATCCGCCACGCCCTATGCGACATTGTGCGGGCAGAGCTGGCCCCGGGGATGAAGTCGACCAATGCACCACTCGATGACGAACTGACCGTGCAGTTTCTTGTTGGCGGCTATATGTCGGTCCTGACCTGGTGGCTCGACCGAGGAGGCAAGGAACCGCCCGAGCTCATTGAATCCGGCTTTCGGCAGATGGCGCTGAACGGCCTCTCGATCAAGTCGGCCACCAGTGCTCCTTAGCGCGCTAACCGACCGTCAAATTGAAGTGGGCGACTTCTGATTGCCTACAATTGGCGCGTTCGGTGCGACGAACCGGAGCGTCAGCTATCGGGGTGCTGCTCAGGCCCGCTGAACGACCGATCAGGGGCGCGTTGTCGATGGTCCGGAGTCCTTCTTGGACAGGACATGATCATGTCGCTGCTGACCGTCCGGTTCCAGATATCGAACCGGACACCGCGCTTGCCCGGTGCAGAAAGAACCGGATCGCCCAGATCTGCCGGACCTTGAGCGCCCGCTTGGCGCCGACTTGCCGACCGGCGTTCCAAGCCGGCCGACCTCTGGCGGCGGGGTCCTATTGTGAGATACCCGTTTTCGTTCTCCTTCGGCCTAAATAGGCCAATCAGAGAACGATGAAGTGCGGTGGGTCTTCAGATGCGTCGCATCGATCCCGCTCACCACCCGCCGGTCACCGGTCCGCGGACCCCCGTACGAAAGCAGAAAGAACGGCGAAATCCGCGCCATCTGGCGCTCGCTCAGCAGGAACAAATCACCCACCACTGCCGCCTTCTCAGAGACCGTGAATCACATCTCAATCGGAACCAAGAGGTCCTGAGCCTAGTGGATGCCGTTAACGAGGAAGCCGCGAACGTCGAGGCACCGACGGAGGTGCGGTCTGACGTCCAGGGATTTGGCCGTCAGACCGTGCCTCCAAGCGAACCTTCGAGCTTGGCCAGTTCCTGACCGCCAGCCATCAAATCCTGCAATTGTTCGGAGGTGATCTCACCGCGCTTGGCAGTACCCAGGGTCTTGCCCCGGTTGAGGACCGTGAACCGATCCCCTACAGCCATGGCGTGACGTACGTTGTGGCTGATGAAGACCACACCCACGCCCTGCTTGCGCACCTTGTCGATGGTGGCCAGAACGTTGGAGGTCTGCCGCACGCCCAGGGCAGAGGTGGGTTCGTCCAGAATGAGGATCTTGGCACCGAAATGCACTGCCCGCGCAATGGCGACCGTTTGGCGCTCGCCACCGGAAAGTGTACCCACAGCCTGATCCGGCGCGCGCAGATTGATCCCCATTTCCCGCATTTCGGTCATGGTGATCTCATTCATGCGATCCATGTCCAGCCGCTTGAAAGGCCCCACGCCTTTGGTCGGCTCACGCCCCATGAAGAAGTTCCGGGTTACACTCATCAGCGGGATCATTGCGAGATCCTGGAACACCGTGGCGATGCCTGCCTCCATGGCGTCACGCGGTGTCGAGAACGACATCTGTTTGCCTTCAAACAGGATCTGGCCGCTTGTGGGCTTGTGCACCCCGGACATGGTCTTGATGAAAGTTGATTTGCCCGCGCCATTGTCGCCGAGCAGACAATGGCATTCGCCAGGCTTTACGTCGAAGCTGACCCCGGCCAAAGCAATGATATTGCCGAAATGCTTTTCGATGTTCTGCATTTCGATGATCGGGGCAACGTCGGGCGCTTCGCCATGATGGAACTTGGAGTCTGCGGTCATGATCAGCGCTCCCCGGTGACGCGTTTGCGGATCGCGTTGTTAAAGAGAACGGCGACGAGCAGCATGCCGCCCAGGAAGACCTGGAACCAGTCCTGGTCGAAATCGGTATAGGTCAACCCGATCACGACCATGCCGAAGATGACAGCGCCGAAGAAAGCGCCGATGGCAGAACCATAGCCGCCGGTGAGCAGACAGCCGCCGATCACTGCCGCGATAATGGCCTCGAACTCCTTCATGAAGCCGCGGCGGGCATCGGTCGAGCCTGCGTCCATGACGGTGATGATGGCGACCAAAGCAGCGCAGCACGCCGTGACCATGAACAGCGAAATCTTCACCTTTCGCACCGGCACGCCCGCATTGCTCGCAGCATTGGCGTCCCCACCGGCGGCAAATATCCAGTTGCCAACCGGAGTTCTGAGCAAGACCCATGTCGCCAAAAGGGCGATCAGCACGAACCAGACGATCTCGATCGGCAATCCCGGCACTTTGGGCGCGCCATTGTTGAAGGTTTCAATGATTCCGGCATCGGCGAGTACCTTGAAAAGTGCGCCAAACGCATCCCCTGAGAAGAATGGCGCGAGCCAGTCCCCTTCCACGGCTTCGCGCACACCGCGAAGCTGGGTGGAGCCACCAGTGGCGATCTTGAGGCCCACCAGCGACAGTCCTCGCAAAACGAACAGGAATGCCAGGGTCACGATGAAGGATGGCAGTCCGGAGCGGATCACGATGATGCCGTTGATCGATCCCACCATAGCTGAGAGCAGGAAGGTCGCCGGAATGGCGATAATAAGCGGCAGGCCAAGCGTGACGGTGGCCGCGGCAAAGAACAGGCCGGCGAAGGCGACCATCGATCCGATCGAGAGATCGAATTCACCCCCGATCATCAGCAGCGAGGCCCCGATGGCAAGTATGCCGAGCTGGGCGGCGGGCGTCATGAAGTTGACGATCCCGGAGAAGGTGAACATCGCCGGATCTGCAGTTAGCAGGAAGAAGACCGTGACCAGGATGAATCCGGCAACGGCGCCGAGTTCGGGCCTCTTGAGGATACGGGCGCCCAGGCCCTCGGCCTTCATGCGCTCGTCTCTTACAGCCTGTGCAGCATCTTCTGACATATGGTCCTCCCTGGAGATCTGGCGATGCTTGAGGGCCGTGACGCGGTGTGCAGCACGGCCCCGGTTTCACAACGTCATGGCAGCGGTTAGCGGATGCCCTGAGCGGATAGCTCGACCACCTGGCCCGCCTTGTCGGCGGTGATCAGGTTCGGACCGGACGGCACGTCGCCGCCGGGCACGAGACCATACTTGGCGTGCAGCGCCAGGAAGGTCACCGGCAGGTAGCCCTGGAGGAATTGCTGCTGATCGATGGCGAACGCGGCATCGCCGTCAGCGACGGACTGCAGGAAGTTAGCGGACAGATCGAAGGTACCGATGAGCACGTCGCCCGTGCGACCAACGGCGGCAACCGCAGCTACCGCGGGCTCACCCACCAGGCTGGCGCCAAGACCCATCACCGTATCGATATCCGGGTTGGACTCAAGGGCTGCGCGAATCTTGGCCTCGACCTCGGCCGGATCGTTGTTGGTGGGAACTACGTCAACGGTGCCGCCGAAACCTTCGATGAACCCTTCGCAGCGCAGATCGAGGGCGACGTTGCCGACTTCCTGGTTGACGCAGATGGCGGTTGTGCCACCCATCTCGGCCAGCTTCTCACCAGCCGCCTTGCCAGCAGTGAATTCGTCCTGGCCGACGTGGAGCAATGCTCCGAGTTCCTTGGCAACGTCCGAACCAGAGTTCATTGAGATGACCGGGATGCCGGCCGCAACAGCACGCTGGATGGAGGGACCAAGAGCGTCGGCATCCGGGATGGACACGACGAGCCCGTCGGGCTCCTGGTTCACCGCCGCGTCGATCAACTGGCTCATCTGCACCATGTCGAAGGTCTCAGGGGATCGGAAGTCGACATTGGCGCCGGTGTCGGCCGCAGCGGCCTCCACGCCGTTCTTTACAACTGACCAAAACGGATCGTTGGCCTGGCCATGGGCAACGACGATGATTTCCTGCGCCGCAGCCGGAGCAGAAAATCCGACAGCCGCAGCAATGGCGACCGCCTGGAGCAATTTAGACATGTTACCTCCCATATGTGTGTTGTGGACTATTCCACTGCGCTCGCCTCCTCTGCGGGCGCCGTTCCGACCATTTCGCTCCTACGAAATGGAATATTTATTCTATTAGTCCTCCGGATGGCTCTAGTCAACGCTGATTTGCACCGCCTTGATCGCAACCGCCAGCGTAGTGGTCAGCGTGATCGAGGCGGTGAGCGAACGAAACCCTGCAACCTCATCCTCACGCGCAATCAGCATTTCAGTGGCAAATTCGTTAAGGGGGCAATTGTCCGAGTCGGTAAGTCCATAGACCTTGATGCCCCGATCCGATGACTCTCTGGCCAGCCTGATGGTTTCGGGGGAGAAGGGCGCGAAAGACGCAGCAAACACCACGTCTCCTTCGAAGATGGTGCCGGACGCATTCAGCATGCCAGAGGCGTAGTGCAGCGAAGACGGCACTTCGAGCTTGTCGAGCAAATAGGCCATGCTCGACACCACGGCATAAGCACGGCGAAGGCCGATCAGATGAATGACGCGGGCCTGCGCCATGCCCCGGGCGATCCTGTCCAGACCCTCATTGGTAACTGAATTGGCCAGCGAGAGAAGGGACTTATGGCCGGCCTCGGCGAACTCGGCGAGCAATTGTCCAGTACCAACATCTGCCTGGAACCGCAGATTGCCGAGACGATCCTGATAGTTCGGGCGGAAATCGGTAACCTGCGCCTTGAACAGGCCCTGCATTTCCGAATAGCCAGAAAAACCCAATGCCTGGCAGAAGCGCATATAGGCCGAGGGAGCCACGCCTGACGCCCGCGCCATCTCCGACACTGTAGAGACCGGAATGAGATGCAGATGGCGGCGGGTAAACAATGCGCATTGCTTCAAACGCTTGGGCAGAATATCAGCGCCTGCATCGAGCCGCTCAAGCACCTCGGTGACTGTCTGTGGGACCAGAGCTGAAGATTGCGGGGCGGTCATCACGTTCCTCTCTTGACAGCCAGCCTACAACCGAACATTGGATTTTGGAATAAAAATTCTGAAAGGGAGGCGGTCATGGCAATGGGGTTGGGCCTCATAGGCACCGGTTTCATGGGCAAGGCCCATGCCCTGGCGTACCGCCAGGCCGGGGCCGTATTCGGCGATTTGCCAGAAGTGCGGCTAGCCCTACTCTGTGACACCCCCGCCGACAAGGCCACGGAGATGGCTCGGCAGTTCGGTTTTTCGGGAGCAAGAGACAACTGGCGCGAGCTCGTGAACGCTCCCGAGGTCGATATCGTTTCGATCACCGCGCCCAACAGGCTGCACTGCGAAATGGCACTGGCGGCGATTGCGGCTGGCAAGCATGTGCATTGCGAAAAGCCCATGGCCCTGACCCTGAGCGATGCGCAAGCGATGCAGACGGCGGCTGAACAGGCCGGCGTGCGTACAATGGTGGGGTACAACTACATCCACAACCCCGCGGTGCAGCACGCCCGCCGTCTGATCGAAGGGGGCGAGATCGGCCGGCCGGTGCACTTCCGCGGCTGGGTCGACGAAGACTATCAGGCGGACCCGGAGCTGGCTTGGACCTGGCGCGCCAAGCGTGCGGATGCCGGACTTGGGGCGCTTGGCGATCTCGGATGCCATCTGGTCTCAATGTCCCATGTTCTGATGGGTCCAATCGACAGCCTGGTCGCAGATACGCAGATCATTCATCCCACCCGCCCCCTCGCCTCTGGTTCCGGCCGCGCGGCGGTGGAGAACGAGGATGCAGCCTCCGCCCTGGTTCATTACGCCAATGGGGCGCAGGGGACGCTCTGTACGTCCCGTTCCGCCTGGGGGCGCAAGAACCGCCTCGATTGGGAAGTTCATGGCACCAAGGGCATGATCACCTTCTCCCAGGAGCGGATGAACGAATTGCGCCTGTACCGCAATCAGGGCGCTCCGGGTTTGCAGGGCTTTTCGACCATTCTGACAGGTCCCGCACACGAGCCCTATGGCGCGTTCTGCCCGGCACCCGGCCATCAACTGGGCTTTGGCGACCTCAAGACCATCGAAGTCGCCCGGTTCCTGCGCAGCATTGCGGCAAATGAGCCCTGCTTTCCAAACTTCACTGACGCGCTCACCTTCGAGCGTGTCATACACGCAATTGACCTGTCGGCACGTGAAGGCCGTCGCGTCCATCTCAATGAGGAACTCGATACATGAAAACCGCCCTTTTTGGCGCCGGGCGCATCGGCCGCGTGCATGCTGCCTCTATCAAGACAGACCCGCGCTCGGAGTTGGTCGCGGTAACTGACGTGGTCAGCGAAGCTGCCGCCACCTTGGCCCGCGAGCACGGCGTTGAGGCGCGCGCTCCCGAGGACATCCTGGCCGACAGGAACATCGACGCCATTCTCATCGCCTCCTCCACCAACACCCATGCCGAACTGATCGAAAAGGGCGCGGCGGCCGGCAAGGCGATCTTCTGCGAAAAACCGATTGATCTGTCGCTGAGCCGTGCACTTGAGCTGTCGAAACGCATCGCCGGACATGCCCGACCCATGATGATGGGTTTCAACCGCCGCTTTGATCCAAACTTTGCCGCCGTCAAGGCAGCCTTTACCGCCGGAGAAGTCGGCAAAGGAGAATTGCTGGCCGTTACGTCCTATGATCCGGCGCCGCCGCCGGTCAGCTATATCAAGGTGTCGGGCGGCCTATATCGCGACATGATGATCCATGATTTCGACATGTGCGCGTTCATGTTCGGCCTGCCCAAGACGGTGACCGCGCATGGCTCGTGCCTTGTGGATCCCGAGATCGGGGCGGCCGGGGATGTCGATACGGCTGTCGTCGTGCTGAGCTATGCCGACGGGCGCATTGCCACCATCCGCAATTCGCGCCGTGCGCCCTATGGTTATGACCAGCGTCTGGAACTGCTGGGTTCGGCAGGCCTGCTCGAAGCGCGGAACGAGATTGAAAACACGGTTGTGAAATCCACCACAGCGGGCGTCGTTTCCGCCAAGCCGGTCTATTTCTTCCTCGAGCGCTACATGCGGGCCTATTCGATTGAATGGTCGGCCTTTGTCGATGCGGTTGTCGAGGGCAAGCCGGTGCCGGCCAGCATCCAGGATGGGGTCAACGCATTGGCGCTGGCCGAGGCCGCAAATCTGTCATTTGCCGAAAAGCGCACGGTCGAACTGGCCGAAGTGCTGCCGGGAGTCTGACCATGGCCTTCACCCTTGCCGCCTGTGCGGAGATGCTGTGGCGCGACAAGCCGATCGAATGGCGCTGCGCGCGCCTCCACGAAATGGGGTTTCAGGTGGGTCTCTGGAACTGGCCCGCCCACGACATCGACAAACTCATCGCCTCGGGCGCACGCTTTTCGATCATGAATGGCTACCTGGAAGGGCGGCTTGCCGATGACACTGGTGCCGACATGTTGCTGGCTTCGGCGCGGGAAGCGGCTTTGGTAGGGAAACGCCTGGGTGTTGCCAGGCTCAACCTGCATGGCACCGGACTTGGCGATGGAGGCCGTCCCGGTATTGCCGAAGTGGCTACACCGCTTAAGTGGGTCAAGGCGCTGGACACTCTCAACCGCATCTGCGACCTGGCTGAGGAGCTCGACGTAGTCTTCACACTCGAAAACCTGAACCTGCCCGTTGATCATGCGGGGGTGCCCTTCGCCCGCGCCGAGGAGACGCTTGCTCTGGTCTCGGCTGTCAATCGGCCACGCTTGCGGCTCAACCTGGATCTCTATCATGCCCAAATCGGCGAGGGTAACTTAATCGAACTGTGCCAGGCGTGCCTGCCCTGGATCGGCGAAATTCAGGTGGCCGACGTTCCCGGCCGCTGCGAGCCGGGCACCGGAGAAATCAACTATGGTGGTGTAGCCCAGGCGCTCAAGGCGATGGGATATGACGGCCCCGTGGGGTTGGAAGCCTTTGCGTCGGCCGATCCCGAGAAGGCCCTTGAGGCCTTCAGACAGGCCTTCACTGTTTAGCGCCATCTGGATTGGGATCTGAAAGGCCGGTCGGCTCCGTGTTGCCCTAGCCCCTTCATGCTACCGCCGTTCACTTCATGGTCGGCATCTGAAATTCGGCGCCATCCTTGATGCCGCTGGGCCAACGTGCGGTCACGGTCTTGGTGCGGGTCCAGAACTTGATCGAATCCGTGCCGTGCTGGTTGAGATCACCAAAGGCGCTCGCCTTCCAGCCACCGAAGCTGTGATAGGCCAAAGGCACCGGCACCGGAACATTGACCCCAACCATGCCGACATTGATGCGGGCGGCAAAATCGCGCGCTGCGTCGCCGTCGCGGGTGAAGATTGCCGTGCCGTTTCCGTACGGGTTGTCCATCACAAGGTCGATGGCGTCATCATAGGTTCTGGACCGGACCACGCTCAGAACCGGCCCGAAGATTTCTTCCTTGTAGATGTCCATCTCCGGGGTGACGCGATCAAACAGGGTCGGTCCGACAAAATAGCCGTCCTCGTAACCCTGGAGGCTGAAGCCGCGGCCATCGACCACCAGGTCGGCGCCCTGTTCCACGCCTTTGGAGATAAGCTGCTTTATGCGGTCCTGGCTGGCTTTGGTGATGACCGGGCCCATTTCCGAAGCCGGATCGCTGGCGGGACCAAGCTTGAGTTTTTCGATGCGGGGCTTGAGCGCCTCAACGATGCGGTCGGCAGTGCCATCGCCGACGGGGACGGCCACGGATATGGCCATGCAGCGCTCGCCGGCTGAACCATAGCCGGCGCCCATGAGTGCATCGGCGGCC
The DNA here is from genome assembly GCF_042181575.1 of Devosia polycyclovorans. Lineage (GTDB taxonomy): Bacteria > Pseudomonadota > Alphaproteobacteria > Rhizobiales > Devosiaceae > Devosia > Devosia polycyclovorans. The sequence continues at coordinate 26,374 of NZ_CP170082.1, forward strand.
TTGTCCATATCGGCGTCCGGCATAATGATCATGTGGTTCTTGGCACCACCAAAGGCCTGAACCCGCTTGCCGTTGGCGGCCGCTGTTCCATAAACGTAGCGGGCGATGGGGGTCGAACCAACAAAGCTGATCGCCTCGATCTTTTCGTGGGCCAGGATGCCATCCACCACTGACTTGCCGCCCTGCACGACATTGAGGATGCCCTTGGGCAGCCCGGCCTCAATGGCCAGTTGCGCCAGGCGCACCGGCACGGACGGATCACGCTCGGAAGGCTTGAGGATAAAGGCATTGCCCGCGGCGATGGCCGGAGACAGCATCCAGAGCGGGATCATGGCAGGAAAGTTGAAGGGGGTGATACCAGCGCCAATGCCCACAGGCTGACGCATCGAATACATGTCGATGCCGGGGCCCGCACCATCGGTGAACTCGCCCTTGAGCAGGTGCGGCGCACCAGCCACGAATTCGGAGACTTCCAATCCACGCTGGATGTCGCCCTTGGAATCCTCGATGGTCTTGCCGTGCTCAGCGCTGAGCAGTTCGGCCAACTCCTGCATGTTCTGATTGATGAGCGCCACGAAATTGAAGAAGACGCGCGCGCGACGCTGTGGATTGGTGGCGGCCCATTTCGGCTGCGCGGCAGCGGCGGATGAAACGGCCGCCTCGAGATCTGCCTGTGTGGCCAGAGACAGGCGGGCCTGGACCTCGCCAGTCGCCGGGTTGAAGACGTCCTGGAATTCGGTCGAGCTGCCGGTGGTTTCGACGCCGTCGATGAAATGGCCGATGGTGCGCATGCAATTCCTCCTTGGTCGGACCGGAAATTGACACTATGCTTTATGCACATCAACGCTATCATTTGCGCATCCGTTGTGCAGAAAGTGTAGCACCATGAATTGGGATGACGTCCGGATCTTTCTGGCGGTGGCGCGCAATGGGCAGATTCTGGCTGCGTCACGCGCTCTGGGGCTGAACCACGCGACCGTGGCGCGGAGGCTGACAGCGCTGGAGGACGCGCTTGGCAGCAGCCTGTTCCAGCGTCGGACCGGCGGCACAGCATTGACCATGCAGGGCGAGAAATTCCTGATCCATGCAGAAGCCATGGAAAGCGCCAGCCTGGCCGCCGCCGAGGCGGCCGATGCGAATAGCGAGATCGAGGGCACGGTGCGTATTGGCGCGCCGGACGGCTTCGGCGTGGCGTTTCTGGCGCCGCGCCTGCACCAGTTGATCGAGCGCCACCCTGCCCTGCGCATCGAACTGGTGCCCGTGCCACGGGCCTTTTCGCTGTCGCGGCGTGAGGCCGACATTGCCGTGACGCTGGAACGCCCCCGCGAAGGGCGGCTGGTGGCGCGCAAACTGACCGATTATTCGCTGGGCCTATATGCATCGCGCCACTATCTCGACACACACGGCATACCGCAGAGCCTGGATGAGCTGCGGCACCACCGCCTTGTGGGTTATGTGGACGACCTGCTCTACACCGCGTCACTGGACTATACCGCCGCGTTCAACACCGAATGGCACTCACGGATCGCGGTGTCCTCGGCCATGGGACAGACCGAGGCCGTTCGGGCCGGCGCGGGCATCGGGATCTTGCACGCCTTCATGGCGCGCCGGGACAGCGACCTCGTGCCCCTGCTGCCGCAGCAGACCCTCATCCGCTCCTACTGGACCGTGCTGCATGAAGATCTGCGCAGCATCAGGCGGGTGGCGCTGGTTTCAGACTTTTTGGCAGAAATCGTCGCCCGGGATCGCGCCGAATTCCTGGTGCCCGATGGGGAGGAGTGCGGTGGGCCGGCGCCGTAAATGCCGCGCGGGTATCGACACGCTCCGCCGCGCCGCTTCTGGAGGCGTCTTGAGCCAGCCTGACCAGACCATGCCCGGCATTGCCCGCAATCGGAGAGGCGGCTTTTCGTTGAATTGCCGATGGCCTAATTGAGCGTTGAACGTGTATGCCTGGCTTTGACCGGACGTGATCTGGCAGCAGCAATTCGGGCCAAGCCGCGGAGGACCGGTCGTGAGTAAAGGCGTGAAATCCGGCGAAGCCCCATTCTGGCTCATCGCGCTCAGCCGCATTGGTTTACTGCTGATGCTGCTCATCTTGTGGACACTGGCAGCCGATCATGTCAGCCGCAATATTGTCCCTTCGCCGCTTGAGACGCTTGAGGCTGCTGTTCGGCTCTGGGTGGACGGCCGGCTGCCGGCGGCAATCGGAACAAGCCTGGCCACTTATCTGGGCGGATTTCTGCTCGCAATCGCCTTCGCGCTCCCGCTCGGCATCGTCATGGGCGCCTTCGGGTTGCTGGGGCGGACCATTGAAATCTATGTCTATGCTCTGGCCGCAACGCCGCGCGTCGCCTTTATCCCGCTCATCATTCTTATCCTGGGGCTGGGTATTGAGGCCAAACTCTTCGTGGTGTTTCTCGGCGCCGTCATGCCGATCATCATCAACACCTATGCCGGCGTGCGGCAGGCTGATCCGGATCTGGTCGAGATGGCCCGCAGCGTCGGTGCCTCGCGCCGGCGGATCTTTACCGCCATCGTGCTGCCCGGTGCGGTGCCCTATATTCTGGCCGGCCTGCGCATCGGCGCCACAATAGGCCTTATCAACACGGTGGTGGCCGAACTCTATACGGCCGTGACCGGACTGGGCGGACTGCTCGCGCTATACGGCAATACCTTTAGAATGGCCGAGTATTTCGTGATCGTGCTCACCCTGGCGGCGATCGGGGTGGTGGTCACCGAAATCCTGCGCCTGCTCGAGCTGCGGCTGACCCGCTGGTCACACTGAACACATAAATACAGGAACACACCCAATGCCTTTCAAGCTCACTCATCTGCTCGCCCTACCATTCCTCTTGATGGCATTTCCGGCGGATGGCCTGGCTCAATCCGAGACGCCGTTTCGATTGATCGTCACCCATCTCGAACCGCCCCTGGTGCCCAATTCGGTGATGGACCTTGCGCTTGAGCTTGGTTATTTCGAGCGCGAAGGCGTGGCGGTGGAACTGGTGCGGGTACAGCAGACGCCGTCGGCGCTGGCCGCCCTGCAGGCCGGCGACGGCGAGATGGCCAATATTGGGGTTGATGCCCTGTTGCAGGCGATCGCAGCTGGAGCGACAGATCTGCGCGCAGTCACATCTCCCAACACATCCTTGCCGTTCCTGATTGCGGCCAGGCAGGAGATCGGTTCCGTCGCGGACCTGGCTGGAGCCCGTTTCGGGGTCGGACGGATTGGCAGCCTCGACCACTCGCTGTCTTCGCTCGTGCTCAACAGCATGGGCGCCGATATCGAGCAGTCGCAGATCGTGACGCTCGGCCAGCCCAATGTGCGGGCGCAGGCGCTGGCGGGCGGCCAGATCGACGCCACCACGATGTCAATCGGCACCTGGCTGAGTTTGCCGGAAAAAGCCGGGCTGCACGTTCTGGTTGACCAGGATGCCTATTTCGCCGGAGCGCCCCTGGTCAACAAGGTCAATGCCGTGCCCAATCATGTCCTCCAGCAGCGGCCCGAAGATGTTGCCGCGGTCGTCCGTGCCTTGATCCGGATCAGCCGCGACATCAGAAACGATCCGCAGCTCTGGGTCGACGCCATGACCGAGGCGCTGCCCGACGCGGACCGGGCCGTGCTCA
>NZ_CP170083.1:0-9575 GCF_042181575.1 Devosia polycyclovorans
CTGCTCGCCGTTGTCAAGAGCACCTGGCCCGAGCGCCAACGAGGTCATCAGGCTCAAGACATGTCAATGTGCCTTTGAACTGCCGGAGCGCTCCCGGTAATTTCACGGTTCTTTCGACGCAAATTCGCCGCCGGCTGGCGCGAACCGCCGCTCCCGAAAGTGGGACGCCCTGTTCGCGCACGCAGGGTCAGTCGGTGAAGCGCAGGCGGTAACCCGGCCAGCGATCCTTGAATCCTCAAGCGTTGCAGCAGAGGCCCCTTGTAGCCGAGATGCCTCAGAGGTGGTGGGATGCGACACGAAAGCCATGCCCACTGACGAACGGATAATGTGCCGAGAAAGCTATTGACCTTGCCACTGTTGGAAGCACTACCTCTGTCGACAGTCAAGAGAAGGGATCGAAATGACCTCTGCCGTTAAACTAAACAGCGCCATGTCGCCACCGACCACAGCTACAGGCCACATCAGTTACAAAATCGAAGGTATGACCTGCGCCTCGTGCGTGGCGCGTGTTGAACGAGCAATCAAGTCGGTACCCGGCGTCACCTCCGCAACTGTAAACCTGGCCACAGAGAAGGCCACTGTCGCCTTCGCAGGCGCCGTTCAGTCAGAAGCCGTGATCGGCGCCATTCGGCAAGCGGGCTATGTGACGGCTGTGGAAACCACCACTCTGTTAATAGAGGGAATGACATGCGCATCCTGCGTCGCCCGTATTGAGAAAGCGCTTTCGGCGGTGCCCGGTGTCCTCTCCGCTTCTGTCAATCTTGCGACAGAGAAGGCCGTAGTCACCTACTCCTCGGAGGCGGTGAGCACCGAAGATTTGAAATCCGCCGTGCGGAAGACGGGCTATGGTATTCGCCGTACAACATCCCAGGATATCGGTGCTCAAGATGAAGAGCGTCGCGCTCGCGAAACCGACGGCCTGCGAACATCGCTGCTTGTTGCTGCAGTGTTGACACTGCCGCTGTTCATCTCGGAAATGGGAACCCACTTTGTTCCGGGCGTCCACATGTGGATCGAGAACAACATCGGTGGGCAGATCAATCTTTACCTGCAGTTTGTGCTCGCCACCATAGTTCTGTTCGGACCCGGTCTGCGGTTCTTCCGTAAGGGGATCCCGAGCCTCGTCCGGCGCACTCCGGACATGAACTCATTGGTCGCGTTGGGGACTGGCGCCGCCTGGGCCTATTCGATCGTTGCGACGTTCCTGCCCGCTGTCCTGCCGAGCGGGACCGCCTACGTGTACTACGAGGCAGCCGCGGTGATCATCACGCTAATCCTTGCAGGCCGGTACCTTGAAGCGCGTGCGAAAGGGCGAACGAGCCAAGCTATCAAGCGGCTGGCAGGATTGCAGGCGAAGACCGCACGCGTGATCCGCAGCGGGGAGGCAGTAGAGGTGCCTCTGGCGGAGGTTGTGGTGGGTGACACCATCGAGATACGCCCGGGTGACAAGATCCCGGTAGACGGCGCCGTTGCCTCTGGCGAGTCCTACGTGGACGAGTCCATGATCACCGGTGAACCGGTACCTGTCCGAAAGACCCGCGGCGCCGAAGTGGTTGGGGGTACGATAAACAAGACCGGTGCGTTCTCGTTCACGGCCACCAAAATCGGCTCCGACACCGTCCTTGCGCAGATCATCCGCATGGTCGAGGCTGCCCAAGGTTCGAAACTCCCGATCCAGGCGATGGTGGACAAGGTCACCGGTTGGTTCGTTCCCGCGGTTATCGCCGCCGCGACGCTCACCTTTGCCGCCTGGTTCTTTCTCGGGCCCTCGCCGGCATTGACGTTTGCCCTCGTCAACGCGGTGGCGGTGCTGATCATCGCCTGTCCCTGCGCGATGGGGTTGGCAACACCCACCTCGATTATGGTCGGAACGGGACGCGCTGCGGAGATGGGCATCTTGTTCCGCAAGGGCGAGGCCTTGCAGACCCTGCGTGGGGCTGGCGTGATCGCACTCGACAAAACGGGCACTCTGACCAAAGGCAAGCCAGAGCTGACCGACCTTGTCGTCACGAATGGCTTTAAGCGTGAAGAAGTGCTTTCGATGGTTGCAAGCGTCGAAACCAAGTCTGAGCACCCGATTGCCGAGGCGATCGTTGCGGCGGCCAGGTCGGAAGGTTTGGGTCTCTCTGAACCCGTTTCCTTCGATGCTGATCCGGGCTTCGGCGTTCAGGGAGTAGTGCAGGGTAGGACTGTTTTGGTGGGTGCCGACCGGGCGATGAGCAAGGCTGGCCTTTCGGTTTCCTCATTCTCGCAAGCCGCCGTCGAGCTCGGCAGGGCCGGAAAGTCTCCGCTCTACGCCGCCGTGGATGGAACGCTTGCCGCCATAATTGCGGTTTCCGATCCGATCAAGGAAACGACGCCAGCCGCCATAAAGGCGCTGCATGACCTCGGTCTCAAGGTCGCGATGATCACCGGCGACAACGCCGGCACGGCGAAAGCGATTGGGGCGCAACTCGGTATAGACGAGATCGTCGCCGAAGTATTGCCAGACGGCAAGGTCGACGCCATCAAGCGGCTTCGCAGCACGGGCCGGCAGGTGGCCTTCGTTGGTGACGGCATCAACGACGCTCCCGCCCTTGCCGAAGCGGACGTCGGACTGGCGGTTGGAACCGGCACGGACATCGCGATCGAAAGTGCGGACGTGGTCCTCATGTCGGGGGACCTCCGCGGAGTGGCCAATGCAATAGCACTGTCAAAGGCGACCATTGGCAACATCAAGCAGAACTTGTTCTGGGCGTTTGCCTATAACGTGACGCTCATTCCAGTGGCCGCCGGTCTGTTGTACCCCCCTTGACGGGATATTGCTTTCGCCGGCGTTGGCGGCCGGGGCCATGGCGCTGTCGAGCGTGTTCGTCCTCGGTAACGCGTTGCGGTTGCGCGGCTTCAGCCCGCCAGTCGCAATGAATGCAAGCGCTGGGCTCACCGCCCTGGGGTCACAGAGAGACAACACCGTCGTTTTGGAGCATACACCATGAAGAACATCGGCCAGGCATCTAAGGCGAGCGGCGTCTCGGCGAAGATGATCCGCTACTATGAAGCTAGTGGCTTGGTAGCCCCCCCCCTCTGAGGTCGGCGTCCGGATATCGCGTATATTCGGCCAAAGAGGTGCACACATTTCGCTTCATCAACCGTGCGCGTGACCTCGGTTTCTCGATCGAACAGATAAAGGATCTTCTTTCGCTGTGGGGAGACCGGTCCCGCGCGAGTGCAGATGTAAAGGCAATTGCTCTGGAGCACGTCAGCGCCCTCGAGACGAAGGCCCGCGCCATAGATGACATGAGCAAAACACTTCGGCATCTTGCAGAGAGTTGCAACGGGGATGATCGCCCAGACTGTCCTATCATTGACGGCTTCGCGGAAGCCGCTCCACCGGCGCAGGCCAGGGAGCGGAAGCCCCGGTTTGGGAGGACCGGGACGCCCCGCCGATCTCACTCACCATAGCGGCAGACGGGAGATCGCAAGATAGGCACTAAGGTGAACGCTCACCGATGAATAACATTGTCGAGCATTTTCTCCCCAACGGCAGTAAATACCTTTACGTCGACGGGTCGAAATGGATGAAATTCAAAGCAGCGATATGAATCCGAGCGCTTTTCGAGTTCTTCCCACGCCGGCCGCGAAGTTTCTGCCGAGCCGATGAAGTCGATCAGCGTCTTGCCGGCACCGGGTTGAGGCGAATGCACGTCCAAAATCCCGGCTTTCGCTCCGGACGGGGCGGCATCAAATGTGCGCAGGAAGAACCTGCGCCACGATGGGAGACATGTAAGTCCCAGCGAGTACACCAATGCGGCTGGACGATGTTCCTCGATGGCGGCAATTACGTGGGCAAGCCCATCATCGGTCTCGGAGTTCGATTGCAGGAAGTCGAACTCGATGCCGCTGGTCGCGAGGCTCGCAGCGCGGCGTTGTGCTTGGTGGAGCATCGCTTCGGAACCATCGATGCCCACGACTTTGGCCGGGTGCATGGTGCCCGCAATCAAGGGTAGATCGAATCCTGTGCCGCAGAAGAAGACGAAGCAGGTCTGCCCCGGCAGCGGCCCCAGTTCCTCGAATATCTTCCCGCGGGCATCTCGATAGAACCAGTCGCCCATCATGCTGGCGTCGTACAGAGGAGCGACCCTGTCGTACCAGCCGATTTGCCTCGAACCGGTCGTTGGCTTGCCTGTCATCCAATCTCCTCCACCAAGCTGTTGCCGATACGGCGCTGCTCTCAGCCTCCGAGATAAGAGGATATCAGAACGAACAAGGCGAAACCGGCAAGGAAGAACAAGGACGTCGTTCGGCTGTCCACATCGCTTTTGTGCGCCTCACCGAGCATTTCCTCGACGGCGGCGAGGATAAGCAGCCCCGCCGTGAAGGCGAGTGCCGACAGTTGGATCGACGTGCTTTGATCCCGTAGCAGCCAATAGCCTGCGCTGGCGCCAAGCACGGGAGCAGCAACCAAAGAGGCGGCCAGCAGGAGACGTTTGGCGCGAGCGACGCCCTTGGCCCGGAAGTTCGCTATGGTGGCAAAGCCCTCGGGAATATCTGCGGTGACCTGTCCAATGGCGAGCACGAAAGCCAAGCCGAATGAAACGGTGGATCCGATCCCGATCATCAGCCCATCACTGAAAAGATCGATAAAGACGGCGGCATAGATCACCCATGGCCCTGTCGAGCCTTCATCACCAGCGAAGTGCTCGATCACCCGGTCGAGAAGCGCAAAGGTGAGCCCGCCAAGGCAGAAGCCGACAACCACTAGCCAGGGGTCGGCGCCTCCCAAAGCTTCGGGCAGTAGCTCGACGGCCACGACCGCCACAACGATGCCGGCGGCCAGGTGCAGAGAACGGCTCAGTAGTCGGGCGTCGACTCTGACCATCTCAGCAACGACGCCGCCCGCGAAATTGCCGAAGGCCGGTAGGAGGGCTAGGGCGAGAACCTGAAGGTATGGGTGCATCGCACTGCCTTTTCTAGTTCGCCCGACTACGGGGCTTTGAAGGACGGGCCCCGATCCGATGAGATCGCGCTGGCGCAGCGTTCTGTCGATTGGTTCTCGACCCGCCAGCAGGCGGAAACAGTCTCTGGTTACAAAGTGCTCGTCGAGGAAGGCAGCGAACGCGTTCTGGGAGCGCATCTGCTCGGCCCGCATGCAGACGAGGTCATCAACGTCTTCACCCTGGCCGTGCGGCACGGGCTGACGGCCGACCAGCTCAAAGACACGATGTTCGCGTATCCAACCGGGTCGTCGGACATCTCATCCATGCTATGAGCGAGGTTGGTTGGCGCTTGTCTTTCGATTGAAACACTGGCGCCTTTTGTGCAGCGCGGTGAGCCTCCTCCAAAGAACCGCTGCTTCACAGCCACATCACCTTGCTGAAGTCCGCGCCGGCTACGCACCAGACTAGCCGTGATCGTAATCATGGTGATCCGGTGGCCTTGCTCCATCGGGCAGAAGGTCCACCTGAACGGACACGGGAGAATTGTCGCCTATCGAGATCTCCACCGGCACCAATCCATCTATGGCCCGTAGCCCTGTTGCCTTCACGGTGACGCCGCCCGGTTGCATGTAGAGTTCGGCGTGCCCCGGTATGGTGACCCGCTCGAGTTCCCCCTGAGTTGAGACGATTGTTGCCGGCGTGCCGCCGACACTGACTGCCAGCGGCCCCATAGGCACGATCTGCCGGTTGTTGATGACGACGAATATCTCGAGCCCGTCCGGCTGCTGGCGGGCCCAAGCCTCCTCCAGGTGGACATCATCGGCCAGCTTCACCGGCAGTTCGGATCCCGCGGCAGTTCCAGTATGGAGAAGCAGGGCTATCGCCGCTATACGGAATAGGGTTCTGGTCATGATCTAGGACTGCCACCTCCGACAGAGATGATCAAGCGATGCCGCTTGGTGCAGCGCCGGAGCCAATCCAGCTGGTGAACACGTCCCGGTGATGCGCCACTTCACGGTTCTCCGGGTATACCCATCGGTAACCCTACCGACCTTACGGTCGATTGGTCGAACCGCGAGCCTTCACATGCAAGTTTTATCGGCCTTTGCCCGCATCGTCCTTTTTGTGGGGCTTGCCCTCACCCTAGCTGCCTGCAGCCAGTTCGCCGGTGACAACCGACATAACATTCCGCTCGGGAAGAGCGTTATCGACCGGCTGTCGGCGATCGGGTCCTCGCCTTCGGCGCCAATGGTCATTCGCGTCTACAAGCAGTCTTCCGAACTCGAGGTTTGGAAACAGACCTCTTCGGGCCAGTACGCCCTGTTCAAGGTTTACCCGATCTGCAAGTGGTCCGGAGCCCTCGGTCCCAAGATCAAGGAAGGCGATCACCAGTCGCCCGAAGGCTTCTACGACGTCACGCCGGCGCTGATGAACCCCAAGTCCGCCTATTGGCTATCGTTCAACGTGGGGTTCCCCAACAAGTTCGATCAGGCTTGGGGACGAACTGGCACCAACCTGATGGTGCATGGCGACTGCAAGTCGGTCGGCTGCTTCGCGATGACGGATGAGGGCATCAAGGAAATCTACGCCCTCGCCAGAGAGGCCTTCAAGGGCGGCAATCGCTCATTTCAGCTACAGCTGCTGCCTTTCCGGATGACGGAGGCAAATTTAACCGCCCACGCATCTAGCCCGCATGCGGCCTTCTGGGCCAACCTAAAGGAAGGTACCGATCTGTTCGACGCAGCTCGCAAGCCACCTGCATGGGATGTGTGCGAGAAGCGCTACGTGTTCAATCGAAATAGTCCTAACTCGGCACCCCTGAACGCATTGGGACAGTGTCCGTCTCTGACTTCGACGTTTGCTGTCGCGGACCTTTGATCAAAGCATGGCGTACGATCGCCGCTGACCTAACAAACCTGTTCGCTGCCGTTGCGCATAAGCCCGTCTTGGCCGCTGCCGTCCGCCAAGCATAGGCATGTGGCAACCTGATCAGGTCCTTCGACTGCTGAGGTCGAAAACGGACGAAACGAAAAGAAGCACCACGCCAATGGAGATGGCCACGTCGGCAAGATTGAACGTGGGGAAGTGCCAGCCGCCCGCATGCAGATCGATGAAGTCCGTGACGGCTCCGTCCGGCAGACGATCTGCGAGGTTGCCGAGTGCGCCACCCAGGATCGCCGCATAGGCAAACCGTTCCAGCGGCCGGCGCGACCGGTACCAGAGCCAGCCCACGAACATCGAAACGACGAACGTTAGCAGCACCAACCCCCACCATCCTGCAGGCCCATCCGCCGAGAGCAGGCCGAAACTGACGCCGCGATTGAACCCCAGCGTTAGGTTGAGCATCGGCAATACTGGGACGACCTGGCCCTCAAGGTACAACAGGGCCGCCTCCTTGGTGGAGGTATCAGCCCCGATGATGATGAGCATGAGGAATATCGAAGGGATACGCGGGTTCACTTGCCCGCCTGCTTCAAATCAGAACGGGCGTCCCGGATGATCGACCATGCCGATTGCAGGAACAGTCCGGCAACGGCAAACGCCACGATCAGATCGGGCCAAGGATTGTTCAGCCACCAAACGAGAACGGCGGCACCGACAACGGCCAGGTTGCCGATGGCATCGTTACGGGAGAACAGCCAGACCGCGCGAACGTTCGCGTCGCCTTTTCGATGGGGAATCAGCACCAGCGCCGCCGCCACGTTGACCAGCAGGGCCACCACTGCAAACCCACCCATGAGCATGGTTTCCGGCTCGTGCTCTCCGAAGATCCGGTAAACCGTGGCGCCAATGACCCCCAAGCCCAGAACTGCCAGGAAGATGCCCTGGACGAGAGCGGCCTTGGCCCTGGCAGCCAGCCCCCAGCCTATGGCAACGAGTCCCAGAAATGAGATGAGTCCGTCACCGACGAAATCGAGGGCGTCCGCCTGAAGTGCCTGAGACCCTGCGAGGATGCTGCCGCCGATTTCGATGATGCCGTAGCCGACGTTCAGGATCACCACAATCCATAGGGCCCGCTTGTATGCCGGCGTTACGTGGGACAGGTCGGGGATATGGTCGTCGTCGGCGTCGCCGCCGGGCTTGGGGGCATTCATGCGGTCGAGCTGGTAGCCCAGGTCGGTTACTGCCGTCTCAAGCTCCGGGAGGCGCCGCGCAGGATCGTCCACGTCCAGCGTCATGATCTGACTGGCAATGGAGACTTTCACATCGCGGATACCTTCGAGCTTGCGAGCGGTACCCTCGATTTTGGCAGCGCAGGACGAGCAATCCATGCCGGTCACCTGGTAGCGCACCGTTTCGGTGGTGGTAGTCATGTGGAGGTCCTACGTCTTGTATGATGCGCCGCGCCGAAGGATTGCGGTTTCAATCCGTCATCCCTTGCTCCGCAGCGATTTCTCCACGATCGTACAACCTGTAGCCACTACAGGAGCAAGAGCAAAAATGCAGATTGGGGACCTTGGACGCAGGACGGGCGTGAACATCGAAACCATCCGTTATTACGAACGGGTGGGAGTGCTGCCCAGACCCGAGCGCCTGGATAACGGGCGCCGCGTCTATACCGACGCAGACGTCCAGCGACTGGAGTTCATCCGGCACGCCAGAGAGCTGGGCTTCGACTTGCAGTCGGTTCAGACGCTGCTGGCGTTACAGGAACAGCCCGGTGCTTCCTGTGCGGACGCAAGTCGAATCGCCGAAGGGCAGCTAGAGGAGGTGGAAATTCGCATCGCCCGTCTCCAGAGCTTGCGCACAGAGCTTTCCCGCATGGTGACCGAATGCAGGAAGGGAGTTGTTGCCGAGTGCCGCGTCATCGAAGCACTAAGCTCCCCTAGTATCAAGGCTCCAGACCGCAGCCATTAGAAGCACACTCCTAGCGAACGTTCAGCTAGCTCCCGCGCCAGCGCCACCTTGACCTCCCGTGCCGAAGGGTTGGACCCAGAATACGATGAGAAGTACGTAGACGATGTAGATCGCCGGCAGCAGGAACACCTGCCATCGCTTGAACCCGCTCTCGCGTCCGCCCCACCAGATCGAAGCCGCATAGACCGTGGGCATGATGGCGACGAACACCAGCGAAAGTGAGAACAGGAGCATGCTCTCGATCGGCATGCCGATGATCGTGAGGGGGATGAACGCCAGCGTTATGGTTACGACGTGGTCGCCGATGACGCTGGTCACGCCCGAGGTCACCTGACCGCTGCGGACGACATACCAGGTGGCGAAAACCTCTGGCAGGGCTGCAATCGGGGCCGTGATGAAAAGGCCGCCGATGATCTTGGACAGACCGATGGCACTGACGATTTTTTCGGTCGAGAAGACCGTGAAGTAGGCGCCGACCGCCAGGACCGCCACCCCAGCTGCCGCCATCCACTTTTCCTTGTTTTTCCACTCGGTGTCCTCTCCGTCCTTGCGGCCTCGCAGCAGCGCCTGAACAACATAGGCGATGTACCCGCACAGCAAGATCCAGCCGTCGAGCGGCTGCAGTCCTCGCCAGGGTGCAGGAATGGTGAGCAGGGCGAACAACGCCAGGATGGCGAGGTAAGGAATTGCCTGGATGGTGACCGCTGAGCGGTCCACCTGAAGGAGGTGCTCGCGCCGGTGCTCCTCGTGATCCTTGTGATCTCCGCCAATCTTTTTCTTGCGGGTGGCGATGTAGGCGAC
>NZ_CP170084.1:0-93953 GCF_042181575.1 Devosia polycyclovorans
CGGCCAGTTCGAAGGCAAGGAGAGCCAACCAAGGCAACCAGCTTGCCAGCGACCGCCTGAAGATAAGGGCCACTCCAACAAGTATCGCCAAGCCGATGTGAACGTGCAGGGCGTCCTTGGTGATACCACCAATTCGGACAGCTCGGTCTTGAGTGCGTTGTACAAGTGCGATTCCCAACGCAGTTAATTTGTCAGCAAATCCTTAAGGTTTGGCTGCGCTGAACGTCGTGCACTTTTGATACTCGAGCTTCTCGGAGTTGCAGCCAAGGCATCGCTTTCGCATATCGTGTGGTGATGCAGGTTTCCTCCATGCGACGGCGAATGAAACCGTGGATCGGATGCTGCCAAGAAGGGCGGATCGGAGAGCTACTATGTCCAGTCGAGCACTCTACGCCAGTTAGGCGCCTAAACTGAAAAACGTCCTCCTGGGCTCGAACTGCTGCGGCCGTGGCTTTCACCGTGCCGCAACAAGATGGCTAAGCCTTCAGGAATGTGAAAATTACGCGCGGGGAGCGGAGTACCCGCCGACCGTTCTTGAGCTCAAAGCAAACTTTTGTTTTACTCCGCACGCTGGCTGGCGGGATGAACTGAAGCGGAGAGATTTCGCGCAGTGTTGGCCAAGGCCAGGTGAGAGAATGCCTGCGGAAAGTTCCCCACTTGGCGTTTGCCCCGAGGGTCATACTCTTCGGCCAGAAGTCCGACGTCGTTCCGAATCGCCAACAAACGCTCGAACAAGGCGCGCGCCTCCTGAATGCGTCCCTGCAGAACCAAGTTGTCGACAAGCCAAAAGCTGCAGGCAAGGAAAGCGCCCTCTCCGGGAGGGAGCCCATCCATGCCCTCAAGTGTGTCATACCGAAGAACGAAGGTGTCCTCGATCACGAGGCGTTTTTCGATCGCGTCTAGGGTTCCACGTATCCGTGGGTCGCTTGCGGGAAGGAAGCCGACGATTGGAAGCAGAAGAAGGCTGGCGTCCAGCTGCTTGGTTCCGTAAGCCTGCACGAAACTGCCAAGTTCGGTATTATAGCCATTTTCGCAAATGTCGGCATGAATTCTGGCTCGCAATTGCCGCCACCGCTGCAGGGGCCCTGTAAGACCAAACTCCTCAACCGCCCGCACAGCGCGATCAATCGCAACCCACGCCATCACCTTGGAGTGTGTAAAGTTCTGGCGAGGTCCCCGTATCTCCCAAATACCTTCATCGGGGCTTTGCCAGATTGACTCCAGCGTGGTGACAAGCGTGCGCTGGAGTGCCCAACTGGCCTCGTTGCCCGCAACTCCTCCCTTTCGGGCTTGATGGAAAGCATCCATCACTTCTCCGAAAACATCCAACTGAAGCTGTTGGTGAGCCGCATTCCCGACCCGTACCGGTTGGGAGCCCTCGTATCCGGGTAGCCAGGCAACTTCCCACTCCGGCAATCGCCGCTCGCCAGAAAGACCATACATAATCTGCAGATCGCCGGGGTTGCCCGCAGCAGCACGCAGGAGCCACTCACGCCAGGCAGCAGCTTCTTCGTAGTAGCCGGCATTCATCAGCGACATGAGGGCGAAAGTTGCGTCCCTCAGCCAGCAATAACGGTAGTCCCAGTTTCTAGTGCCCCCAATCTGCTCGGGTAGGGAGGTCGTTGGCGCCGCCACGATTGCTCCGGTGGGGGCGTGCGTAAGCGCCTTGAGAATGATGTGGGACTGGCGGACTTCCTCCGCCCATTCGCCGGTATGTTGGCACTGGGCTGACCAGCGCCGCCACGACGCTTCCGTGGTTTGCAGCACAGCTTCAGGGTCGATTGCGGGTGGCGGGGCTTGGTGAGAGGCGCCATACGAGAGAACGAACTCGACGCTTTCTCCCGCGCCGACGGTGAACTCGCCCGTTGTCTTTAACTGCTCACCCCGAAGGGGGACGGTCGAACGCATCACCACAAGGTCAGGACCCGCAACAGCCATGATCCCTGGTTCTCCGCGAAGACGGGTCACCCAGGGAACCACGGATCCATAGTCGAAACGAAGAACCAGTTCGGTACGCATGCTTACCTGGCCCTCCCGTCCTGCGACTGTTCGCACGAGGTTGGAGGCGCCCTGACGTGCAGGCATGAAGTCCGTTACGGTGACGAGCCCTTCGGTGGTCTGGATGTCCGTCTCCAGGATCAGCGTTCCAGGCCGGTAGCGGCGGGTAGTACGCACGGGTTGCTCGGTGCTCGATATCACCCATCTGCCGTGCTCGGGCGTTCCGAGCATTGCGGCAAAGCATGCCGGTGAGTCGAACCGTGGCCAGCAAAGCCAATCGATTGATCCATCTCGGCTCACCAAGGCGGTTGTCTCCCCGTCACCGATAAGGGCATAGTCCTCGATCCGAGAGCTCATGCTAGCCGTTCTCCCGAAAGGCCGGGTAGAGCGTCATTCCGCCATCGACATACAGGGTCGTCCCCACCACATAGTCGGAGGCGTCCGAGGCGAGCCAGACTGCTGCCCTGGCTACATCCTCAGGCTCTCCCACCCGGCCATAGGGGATGAGCTCGAGTAGCTTTTTCTCGGCTTCGGGCGTTTCCCAGGCATCACGGTTGATAGCAGTCCTGATGGCGCCGGGCGCAATGCCATTGACCCTGGTGCCATTGGGCGCGAGCTCCTGAGCCAGGGTCTTCATCATCATCATGATGCCCCCTTTGGCTGCCGCATAGTTGAGGTGACCGGCCCAGGGGATGACTTCGTGCACCGAGCTCATGCAGATGATCTTGCTGGCTGCTCGAGAGTCGCGATCTCGTCCTTCCTGCATCTTGAACAAGCGCGCGGCTTCTCGGGCACACAGGAACTGGCCGGTGAGATTGACGTCCAGCACACGCTGCCACTGGTCTAGGGTCATCGCGACAGTGGGAGCATCCAACTGGATGCCGGAGTTGGCCACAAGGATGTCGAGCTGGCCAAATCTGTCGGTGAAGCGACTGAACATGTCGGCCACCTGATCTTCCCGGGCCACATCCGCCTTGAGGGCAAGGGCCTCGCCACCCTTCGCCCCAATGTCTTCGACTATCTGCTCGGCCGCGGCCCCATTTGAATGATAGTTGATGCCCACCGCAGCTCCCGCAGCGGCGAATACCGCGGCAACGGCGGCCCCGATCCCGGAGCTCCCGCCGGTTACGATGGCCTTTTGGCCTGCGAGAGGCCTTAGTCCGTCTTTGCTCACTCGAGTACTCCTCGGTTGATCCTAAGTCAGCCATAAGGTCAAAGGATGTAGCGGTCCCAGCTGGCGTAGTGCTCCCGGCTCCGCTTGCCGCGACGGAAGCTGAGGGCCACAAGCACGAGTCCGAGCACCACGCTCATCCAGGTACCGGCAGCACTCGCCCCCGGGAGGACCCAGGGGGCGATAATCAGCCACAGGCCAAACGGAATGATGAGAAGCCGCAGCGCCCGCGCGACCTCTGCGGTGGCGATGATCGCTATGGTGACCACCATGGCGCCGACGACGTGATCGCTCCCAGCCATTGCACCCGAGTTTGCAACGACAACGCGGCTGAACATCAGGAGGACGCCTATGCCCATCGCTGCGGCCAAGGTCCAGGGCAGTGTCACACCGCGGATGGTGTCCTGCCAAATCGCTGCAGGACTGTCCAAATTGTCCGTATCGTCTTCGTCACCCCTGTGGACCGCATCCCCTTGCAGGAAAGTTCGGATAAGGGGTCTTCCCTGTCGGTGTGACCAGACAAGGAACTGTCCCATTGCGATCAGCTCATCGAGCGCAAACGGGATCATGATTAACATGGCCAGAGCAGCAATAAGGGCAGGGGTGCTCCACGTCCCGATCATGATCGGCTGAATGATGATGAAGTAGATGCTGACCACGCCCAGAGGAACAACCAGGATGCCGAAGAAAGTCACCATCCAGGGCATGGTGCGCCAGCGCGCACGTGTTCCCATGACCGCCATGAGAATTTCGATCGTGTAGCTGATGGCACCAAGCCCCGCGTCGGGGATCGGCCAGGCCTTGGAGACATCGGACGTTATGATTTCCTCCGTGCCGTTTCTCGGATCAATTGGACTGCCGAAAAAAAACGGCTCCCAGGCATATTCGACGTGACCGAGTTGGTAGGCGGTCAACATGCGAGAGATCAGTAGTCCAATCAGCCCGAGCGCTGCTATCGGGAGCCTTTGGGCGCCGGTCGAGGGGCAGTATGTCCACCCCGGGGGAATGACCTTGGTGTCCATCATCCCGGCCATACCCATTCCTGGCATCATTGGAACAAGGACAGAGAACGCAATGGCGAGCGCCCCCACGAGAAGGTCGTTCTGGAACTGGGCGGCGCTCGGACTCCAGAACAGTATGGGTGCGAACAGAAGCCACAGACCCACTACAGCTACCGCCCACTGAGAGAACCAGGCCGTGCGCTTCCAGATCGACAGCGCTCCGAAGATGGCGATCAGCAGTCCACTGATCACGTCGCTCGCCATCAAAACACCAGCACGCCACTCCACTGAAGGCAGGCCGCGTTCTTCGGTTACTGCGCGAACGGCCGCGCTGACGGTGTCGGTCGTTACAGCATCGTAGATCAGAGGACTAGCCGCCAACCAGAGGCCGAGACCGATGTTCGCATAGTGTGCCCAACGGGTTCGCCGTTCGTCCGCCTCCATCATGGCCATGTGGCCGTGCCCTGCCATCGAACCGTGCTCATCCTCAGCGGACTGCTTGTCCTCAGCTTTGGCATCGTTGGCGGTGCCTCGTCGGTGCGGTTGCATAGGCTCGCTCGGGGCCTCCTCTTGAAGTGCCGGTTCCGGGCAATCCCAAGCGACCAGGGACGAGTTCAGGCCATTGGCCTTGTACCATTTCAACGGATCGCGCTGCAGCGCAGCGACCATACGGGGGAGTGTTTCCCTCAGGCTATGTCTGAGATGCCAGCCGAGCAGGTCCCGCGCTCTAGAGACATCGAGGACGTAATGGGCGTTTGCCTGCTCCACCATCCACGGCCGAATAAAATCATCGTCGCCAAGCAGATTGGATTGAACCCAGGCGCCGGCCTTGGCGAGCGGCTCCGGTATTCTTAGTGTGGTCCATTCTTCGCCATGTAGCCCCTCACCGATGATATCCTGAACCTCGTCGTATCCGAGGACATCGGGCTCTCCCACCAGCAGTGGCAGCTCATTGGGCAGGTCGGTGCGGTGTTCCACAGTTCGCAAGACGGCGTCGGCCAGATCTTCCACATGGACGAATGATTGTCCCGCACACAGCATGCCCGGATAGAAATGAGCAACAGTTCGATGTTCGTAGATGCGCGCAATCTGCTCCGCCACAAACGGGGAGTGCCCGATGTCATCGTAAACGCCCGCTATCCGAAGATAAACGACCGGTATGTTTCCACGACGGTCATGGAGGAGCGCTTCGGTTCGTACTTTTGACTGCGGATAGGCCCAGCTTGGGTCAATCGGCGAATTTTCGTCTATGAGAAGGCCTGGACGCTGTTTCGCCTTGTGCACCAGCATTGTGCTGGCAAAAACGAACTGCTCCACCTCAAACGACTGCAGCCCCTCTATGAGTCGCCGAGTTCCCTCGACGGTAACCTTCTCGTAAAGCGGATTGGGCTCGCCCGAGATGTCATAATAGGCTGCAAGGTGGACCACCGAGGCAATGCGGTTGCCAAAACGGGAACGCACCTCCTCGAGTGCGGCATTAACCTGTTCGTCGGAAGTGAGATCAAAATCGACTGCCTGGGCGGGATCAGGCGGGTCGGGCGGCCCTGGCCGGTCAAGCGCTACAACGGTGTAGTGCTGGGAGAGGCGGTCTACAAGCGTGCCGCCGATGAACCCGGTCGCACCGGTTAAAAGCACTATTCCGTTGAGCATACTGATCCCCCTTGAGCCATGGTTGGCTAAATTTGAGAAAGGCCAGCAGACGGCTTTGCTGCCCCGGGAGTGCAATTCCACGGCTCCGTCGGAGCGCAGCGTTCCGTCGTGAAGCAAACGCAGCCGCTGATCGGATGTTCCCTGAACAAAAAGCGATGTCGACTGCGCGATGACAAACGCCACACTGTGATGCCATGCCCACCGCTTTCGGAGGACGTTTTTTGCTGCAACAGTTGGCCGGATCCGCCGTCGTCCGAACGGGCGGTACCGTTCATAGGAAAGCCGACCCAATGTTTTGTTCTGCAAGCGGACCGTGTAGATGCCATACTTCGTCCGCCTTCAGATCGGCAGCTGCCGTTCGGTATGCCGCTAGCCCGTTGCACCTCAGCCTATTTTCCCCAGAATCGGAAACGCATCGAGCAGCCAGTACGACAACGCGCTCAGGCGGCCAGTTATCATGGCAATGCCCATCAGGATCATGATCACGCCGGCAGCACGATGAAGATGCCTCCCTATTCCGCCGAAACGGCGCAGTTTGTTGGTTACCCCGTCGGTGAAGGCCGCAACGATCAGGAATGGCACTCCGAGCCCGGCAGAGTAGATCGCCAACAATGTCATGCCCTGATCGATGGTTGCGCTCGCCGCACTGGCTGTCAGGATTGTCCCGAGAATTGGCCCGATGCAGGGTGTCCATCCGAAGCCGAATGCGAGACCAAGCACATAAGAAGCGACCGGCCGTCCTCCCGGCAAGATAAGGTGAAAGCGGAGATCGCGTTCCATGGCAGAAAAGCGCGCCGCTCCGATCATGAATAATCCGAACAGGATTACGATGGAACCTCCGACGATGTTCAGCTCGTAGCGCCAGCGCAGGAGCGCCTGTCCCAGAGCCGTTGCGGAGGCGCCGAGTATGATGAAAATGGTCGAGAATCCGAGAACGAAACAGACACTGAGCCATACCGATCTACCCCTCGACGTCTCTTGCCCTTGTGCATCCGTCCTACCAGCGATGTAGGACACGTATCCGGGTACAAGCGGCAAAACACACGGCGACAAGAACGAGATCGATCCGGCGAGAAAGGCGGCCGTCAGGCCGATCAGAGTAAAATCAGTCATGTACAGCTACGGCACACCGCTCCCCATAAGAGTGGTCGGTGGGAACCCCTGGCGAAACATGCGGTGCAATGCCAGTACAGCGACACGCAACGTCCTCACCGACCGGCGTCTCAACGGGGGCGCCGCGATCGGCTTCGTCGAACGGCGATAGGAGCGGCGCCGCCCTCACGAGACCCATCCCAAAAGCCAGTCCAGCCAGCTGACTTTATGTATTCGGGCATTGGTAAGACCATTGACGTAAAGGAGCATATTCATTGGCCTAAACTCTGCCCCGTGGAAAACCGCCGCTTGCCGTCCACCACGTGCAAGCACGTGCACCATGGGTGCCTGCCGATCGCGCGCGGAGATCTTCGCCATCCGATTGGCCTGCTGGCCGACCAGTTCCCCGGCGGCTATTGCCGCGATCCAGTTAACGGTATCCCACTGTTGGGGGTTAGCCCGGGCGGAGTCGGCGACGGTGACGAAGGTCACCATGTTCTGCATTGGTCCGACATTGATATCTTCCTGCACCTGGACCAGCAATTGTTGCTGCTCGGCACAGGCAGAGCCGCATTCCTCCGGCACGAAACTAAGAACCACGATTTTGTCTGCGAAGGCCCCAAGGTCGAGCTCACCGCCCTCAGCGGTTCGAAGGGCCAATTTGGGCACGGGACCATCGACGGCCTCAAAGGCATCTTCCTTTGCCGCCATCACCTCATTGAGCTGTTCACCCGGGTGATTTGCCAAAGTAGGACTGGAGATGCCCAGGAGAACGAGCAGGAGGAAGAACCTCATGGCTGTTTCTCATTGGGCGCTGCCGCGGCTGGGCCAAGCACCGGCACCTCAACAGTGATCTCCTGCCCGCTTTCAAAGACGAGCGTGAGCGGAAAGCTCGAGCCTTCGACGAGCTTCGAGTGGAGCCCCATAAGCATCAGGTGCATGCTTCCAGGCTCGAAAGCTACAGCTTGCCCCGCCGGAATCTCGAGGGCTTGCGCATGCTTCATGCGGGTGATCCCAGCACCGTCAGTTTCGACCGCGTGGATTATGACCTCGTCTGCCACCGCACTGGAGGCCTTGATCAGAAGGTCGTCGGCATCGCTCGCGAGCGTCAGGTAGGCGGCGCCCGGCCGCGAAGCAAGAATACTGGCCCGGGACCAAGGCTCGGTTACGGTTACCTCCGCATGGGCGACGGTGGGGAGGGAGAGAACGGCTGCAGCTAAAAGGAAAATCTTCACTATCATGCTCATTGGGCTTGCATGGCTTGCAGAACCGCTGCGGCCATCGTCTCGGGGGACTGATCCTGCTCCTGAAAAACCGCTTCAAACCGCCCGTCCGGGCGCATCAGATACATATGTCCGGCATGCGCCATCATGTAACCGTCGGGAGCTGACGCGTCCTCCATGCGCTCGTACCAGGTGCGGAAATTGGATGCGGCTTGCGCGATCTGTTCTTCCGTTCCCGTCAGCCCAACGAGGTCGGGATGAAAGGCCGCCACGTATTCGGCCATGACCTCAGGAGTGTCCCGTTCCGGATCTACAGTGATGAAGAGGGGGACAACCTCGTCAGCCTGCTCGCCCATCAGATCAAGCACAGACCCCATATAGGCCAACGTTGTGGGACATATATCGGGGCAGAAGGTAAAACCGAAGAAGACGAGCTGCCACTTCCCGGCGAAATCTGCTTCAGTCACCGCGCGCCCGGTGTGGTCAACCAGCGAGAACTCCGAACGAATTGTTGCCTCTCCGCTGGAGGTGATCTTTGGCACTTGGGCCGGTGTATAGGCTCGCCAGACCAACGCGCCAGCCGGTGCAATAACAAGGGCAATAGCGGCTGCCCAAAGCGCCAGGCGCAGGTTTCGAAGCGCGGGTTTTTTAACGTGGGTGGTCATCCGATTTCTTTCAGGTCATCCGAACAGAAGTTTATCGGGCGCGGGAAAGCCCGTGCGTTCAGCGGAAATGAATTCCACAGATCAGGATGAGGCTGCCCGGAGCTGGGTTGCCGACAATCAAGACTGGCACTGGTCATGCCCCACCCCCTTCCTGCAGCCGGCGCACAACCGGCAGGATGTCCTCTTCCAGCGATTTTCGGTCAAAAGGACCGACGTGTTTGTAGGCAATGCGGCCTTGGGCATCGATGACAAAGGTTTCGGGAAGCCCATAGACGCCCCAGTCAATAGCGACGCGCCCGGACTGGTCCGCCCCGATCTGCGTATAGGGATCTCCCAGCTCTTGGAGGAAGGCCAGCGCCTCGGCACTGTCATCCTTGAAGTTGATGCCATAGATCGGCACCGTGCCCTTGGCGGAAAGCTCCATCAGCAGGGGCATTTCGACCCGACAGGGGACGCACCAGGAAGCCCATACGTTCACGATCGAAACCTGCCCCTTCAGGTCCGAAGAGGCAAAGCCGACCTGCCTTCCCTCAATCGGTGGCAGATTGAATTCAGGCACGCTCTTGCCGATGAGCGGAGAGGCCAGGCTGTCATCATCGTCCCACAGTCCCCAGGTCAACAGGAGTGCGAGGGCACCAAATAGGACCACGGGAAGCAGAAAGGTTAGCCGGCGGCCGAAGGAAGGCGCCTCACCATCATAAGCTCTCATTGCTCATCCTCCTCCTTGGCCGACACGGCTGCCTGGAATTCGCGCGCCCGTTCCGGCCAGGTGCTCTTGATGTAAGCAAGCACGGCACGGATATCCTCGTCGGTTAGGGCTGCATCGAATGCCGGCATGTCGCTCTCGTATCCCGGTACCACTGCCCCAACGCCGCCCTTGGTGATGGTGAAAAGGTCCTGGTCGGAGTGGTGCCAGCTGTGCCCTGTTTCGTCATGGGGAGGGGCTGGCATCCGGCCATTCTCGAGGCGGCGCCTCCAGTCAGGCTGGCCTTCAAGACTGGCGCCATGCACAGTTCGCTTGATAGATTTTTCGCCCAGCATCGACTTCTTCGGCCGTCACGGGCGTTCCCAAAAAAGCGAGGCCTTCAGGAGGAGGCAGTTCGCTCAACTGCTGCTCGGCAACAACCGCAAATCCGGCCAGCGCAAGAATGGCTGCGCCAGAGAGGACGATCAGTTTCCTGTTCATGATGGGCTCCGCAGGTATTTCACCAAAGCAAGGATGCCGAGGACTACGAGAAGGACGACCAGCAGCAGCACAACGCCACCGCCGGTCATGATGACTCTCATCATGGGTCCCTCCATCATGCTCATCATGTCCTCATTCATTCGAATACACGGAGACCTCGCCATCGTTAAACGCGTAGGTCTTGAGGGTGCCGGTTTTCTCCCGTGCCATTCCTGGCGCGTTCGGCGGCATTCCGGGGAGGGTAATTCCTTGGATGGCGGGGCGTTCGGCCACCAGCCGCTCGATGATCTCGACGGGTACCAGACCGCTGACGTAATAGCCGTCGACCTCAGCGAGGTGGCAACCAATGCCTTGCTCAGGGACGCCGGCGGCGACTGACCGCGTGGCAAAACCCGGGTCGTCGACGCGAGTTACTTGGTATCCGTGTGCCACAAGGTATTCGGCATAGCTGTCGCAGCACCCACAATTGGCATCCCGCCAGATGGTGATCTGCTTGGCGGCGTCCGCCGAGGCCGCCTGCTGCGCCAGAGGTGCAACTGCATCGCCCTCGCTCTGGGCGATGGAAAAGGTGGTGAAAGCGATGGCTCCGGCAACGGCGAGGGCGCCGAGGGTGGCCAGGGTCAGTGTCTTTTTCATTGAAATTTCTCCTTTAAGCGGCCGCCAGGGCAGTCCAGCTGTCGCCGCCGTCGCGGCTGAGTTTTAGATTGCCATCCACGATGGCGATCAAAAATTGAGGATCGGCAGGATGCACCGCGACTTCAGATGCGGAGCCCGCCAGGGCAAGGGACCAGGCCACTCCGCCATTAAGCGATCTCCAGACACCCGACGGCAGTGCGGCATAAAGGGTTTCAGAATTTGACAGGGCACTGGCCAAGGCCAGCACTGGCTCACCGGCGGGCAGCGGAGCTTCCGAGGGAGGGGCATCCCCTGAAACCAAGGCGTCCATCGCATCGCCAGACTGGACATCCTGCCAACGGCAGAAGCAATCGGGCACGCGCGTCAGGCCCACAGGCGTACCCGCGTAAATCCAGATGCCGCCCATGCCGGTCGCTAGGTCAACGGAGGCTAGAGTCAGCAGGTCCTGTTCAGCGTCTGCCAACCATGGGCGGTCCATGGCAAGGCTCCAGCTCTGGCCGGCGTCCTCGCTCTTCCACAAGCCGTCGCCTTCAATCGCTACGTAGACCAGATCCGGTTGCGCGGCGGCTACGGCAATGGCGCGGATCGGGGCGCCCGGGAGTCCCTGCGAGCGATCTTGCCAGCTTGCCCCTCCGTCTTCCGAAATTGCGATGCGCCCATCTTCAAGCCCTGCAAAGAGCTTGCCGGTGCGGCCGGGATGGCTGGCGAGAGCATGCACGGGACCCGGTGTAGCCAGCGTTTCCCATGAATCACCGCCATTGTTGCTGCGGATCAGGTCAGAGCCTGCCGCAATAATGGCGTCTCCGTCGAAGGCGAGTGCCGTGTACCCGTGTAAGCCTGGTTCTGCTGCCTGCAGCGCGCCTGGAAAGGCGAGAAGGCCAAGAGTGGCACAGGTGGTCAGCAGGAACCTGCGGCGCGTAAGCGCCGAGTTCTGTCGGTTGCGCATTGCAACTCCTCAAAGGATCGTTGTGCTCCGCACGCTATATTGGCAATGCGCGCGAACGACCGTGCGCCGGGGCCATTGTCCACGAGTGCACGATGCGACGCTCCGGCACGAATGCGCCGGTGCGTCAGATCAAATGAGGGTTCGGGGAGGTTGCTCGGCAGGAGGGCCGACGTGACCCACCAGATCACGATCAACTGACGGGAAGAGTGCACCCCGATGCAGTGAGGCAAGGCCTGCTGCTTGCAGGACAGGCATTGCCGCCACGGAATTGGTGGCGCAGAGCAGGTCGCAGGCGCTGCCCATATCGGCTAATTCGTCCCCTTCGCAAGCCTTGCAGTCAGTGGCCATCATCGGCGTCTTACCCGCGACAAGCATTGTGGCCGCCATTTTCGACGAGCCGGCCGCGTGCGCGACCGAACCCGCTGCAAATGCAGCAAGGACGGCAATCATGAGCAGGCGGACGAAGAGCTTCATGGCGTTCTACATAAACCAAGGCTAGGCCGACTTCTAGGTGGCTGCGCTAAAAATGTAGAGAGCCGGTTGCAACGCGAAGTTCTCCGGACCGCCGGGGAGCCACCCGATGGCGAGGGGGCGAGGTACTGAAGAAGGTGGTCAACCCATCATCCCTGAGGTCGGGAGCATCGGCATCGATAGCGTGCGTCACCCACAAGAAGCTGCCGAACGTTCCAGTGAGACCATAGCGCCCATCGGGCATCAAACCTAGGATGATAGTTCGACTTGACCCCGCGGTAAGTTGTAGTTGAGCTTAACTCTCAAAGCACTCAAGAAAACTGTATGCATCGCTTGAGCGTTGTTCAAGTTGCTGATCCGCAATACAGCGACAGTCAGTTCGATGGCAGTGCTGAAGCCCGGGCCTGGCAAAAGGCATCGCCGCTGAGAAAATTCATCAGTTGGCTCGACACTTATCGAGCCTTGACCTTCCCACTGGTAAAGGCCTTACTTTCGGGTTTCCAATCGCCTGGAGGGTTGACCATGGATGTAGCGCGCGCCAATTCCGGAATGACCAGGGACCCAGTCTGCGGCATGGTAGTAAAGCCCGATGGCACCAGCTTCAGTCATGAAAACAATGGCCATCTCTACCACTTTTGCTCCGAGAGCTGCCGGTCCCGCTTCGCCGCCTCCCCCGGCGACTTTATAGAGGCCGTCGATCCTGTCTGCGGCATGGCGGTTGATCGGGCGACCGCCAAACACTTGTCCTCACATGCAGACGAAAACTTCTACTTTTGCTCGGCTCGCTGCAAAGAGAAGTTCGAGGCGGCACCGGAGACTTACCTAAAGGGCAAGCCCACGCCAGAACCAATGCCAGCTGGCACCACCTATACGTGTCCTATGCATCCTCAGATCGAGCAGGTGGGGCCAGGTGACTGCCCCATCTGCGGGATGGCACTTGAGCCAAAAGGCGTTCCGCGGGGTGACGAGGGCCCGAACCCAGAACTTGTCGACTTCTCCCGCAGGTTCTGGGTTGGTGTTGTCCTGACCATTCCGGTTCTCCTTTTGGCGATGGGCGGCTATGTCGGCATCCCGGTTCGCACCTGGGCCGGAGAACGACTTTCGCACTGGCTGGAACTTATTCTGGCCACCCCGGTCATCTTGTGGGCGGGGTGGCCATTCCTTGTGCGGGGGTGGAAAAGCTTCCGCAGCCTGAACCTCAACATGTTTAGCTTGATCGCCATAGGTACGTTTGCGGCGTGGGCGTTCAGCACCGTCGCGGTCATTGCACCAGGCCTCTTCCCCAGCGGATTCCGCGATGCGGAGGGTAATGTCGGCATTTACTTCGAGGCCGGTTCGGTCATCGTCGTTCTCGTCCTCCTAGGGCAAATTCTGGAGCTGCGAGCGCGCGAAAGGACTGGCTCTGCGATCCGCGCACTGCTCGATCTCGCGGCCAAGAGCGCTCGCGTGATCCGCGAGGGCGGAGCCGAGGAGGAAGTGCCGCTAGAAGAAGTGGCGATTGGCGATCGAGTCCGGGTGCGCCCAGGCGAGAAAGTGCCGGTTGACGGCGAGGTCGTGGAAGGGCGGTCGTCGGTGGACGAGTCGATGCTGACGGGCGAACCAGTGCCGGTAGAGAAAATCGCAGGCGACCGTGTCATCGGAGCAACGATCAACGGAACTGGCAGTCTCATCATAGAGGCCAAGCGCGTGGGCAAGGACACGATGCTGGCGCAGATTGTCGAGATGGTGGCGGCTGCGCAGAGATCGCGCGCGCCAATCCAGAAGCTTGCCGACAGTGTGGCCGGCTACTTTGTACCGGCGGTGATTGCGATTGCGGTTTTGTCGTTTCTAGCTTGGTCCATTTGGGGTCCGTCTCCCGCGCTGGCCTATGCACTTGTCTCAGCCATTGCAGTTCTCATCATTGCCTGCCCCTGTGCGCTTGGACTTGCAACGCCAATGTCGATAATGACGGCGACGGGGCGCGGCGCCCAAGCGGGGGTGCTGATCAAAAATGCCGAAGCGTTAGAAGCATTTGAAAAAATAGACACGCTGATCATGGACAAGACCGGGACGCTCACGGTCGGAAAACCGGAACTTTCCGCCGTGCTGCCCGAGAGCGGGCATGACGAATCCGAAGTTCTACGCCTCGCAGCGAGCCTGGAGCGGGGCTCAGAACACCCATTGGCAGAGGCCATCGTCCGGGGTGCCGAGGGACAAGGCCTCACCCTCGCCAAAGCCAGTGAGTTTGAGGCGGTCACTGGGATGGGTGTGAAAGGCGTAGTGGACCGCAAGGCGGTCGCATTGGGCAATACAAAAATGTTGGCGGAGCTCGGGATAGAGGCGCCTCTTGCAGCCGAGACAGCGAACGCCCGCCGCGACCGGGGAGAGACCGTCATGTTCGTCGTCGTCGATGGACGGGTCGCGGGTCTGGTGAGCGTTGCGGACCCGGTCAAGGAAACGACGCCGGCCGCGCTCAAGGCACTGCATGAGCTCGGATTTCGAATTATCATGGCGACGGGCGACAACGAGCGGACGGCTCGGGCTGTTGCCGGTCGTCTCGGCATCGATGAGATACGCGCCGACGTACTGCCTGAGGACAAGGCGCGGATTATCCGAGATTTACAAGCAGAAGGGCGCAAAGTGGCCATGGCCGGGGATGGCGTGAACGATGCGCCGGCACTGGCACAGGCCGACGTAGGCATCGCCATGGGAACCGGAGCCGACGTCGCGATCGAGAGCGCCGGCTTCACCCTGGTCAAGGGCGATCTTGGCGGAATCGTGAGGGCGCGACGCCTATCGCTCGCCACGATGCGCAATATCCGCCAGAACCTGTTCTTTGCGATGGTGTACAACACCGCCGGTGTTCCCATCGCAGCAGGGCTGCTCTATCCGTTCTTCGGGCTGCTGATCTCGCCGATGTTCGCTGCCGCAGCCATGAGCCTGTCGTCCGTCTCGGTCATTGGCAATGCGCTCAGGCTGCGGGCCTTACGGCTTTGATTAAGGCCTCATCGCCAACTGATCCGAGCGAATCGCCACCTCTGCGGGCTTTAAAACATAGCTGGCCGCATAGGTCGGTCTGGGCATCCAGTTTATAGCGACTGACCCGGTTTTTGATTATGGGCATCATTGTTACAGCAATGAATGGCAAAGGTTTGCATAGCGGAAATATGCATCACGCACCTGCCGCTGGCGTGCTACCAGATCAATTCCAGCCATGCCCTGAGAGCCGGCCCAACATCTTAATTTCACGCCTCCTAGTATGCAGAGGACAGATAAGAGCAGACGGTCGGTGCCGCTTGCGCGCAGCGGCCGGCAAGGGAAGCTGCGCCGCGGCCTGACATCACGGGTACCCGTCACTTTCGCCGGCCTGCCGGCCGCGCCCTTGCCCGCCTTGCTCTTCGCGGCGTCCGGTTCCCGCTCAGGAAAATCCCGGGCGGAATCGAAGAGAAGGGAGCGCGACGAGGCGCGGGCAAGAATGGAAAAAGCAGAACTCGAAGAGCTGAAAGCCAAGGTGCCGTGCGCCGCCGTGCTGGAACGTGCGGGCTTCGCCCTCGACGTCAAAGAGAGCACGCGCAAGGCTATGAAGTATCGCCGCAACGCGGCGATCATCATCGTCATCCACAACGGCAAGGGCTGGTTCGACCCGCTCTCGGACGGCAAGGGGGACGTCTTCCGTCTTGTCGAACATCTTGAGGGCGTGCCCTTCATAGATGCCATGAAAGTGGTCGCCGGGCTTGTGGGATACGTCTCCGGGTCACCTTTATGGGATCGACAGTCGCGTAAGCGAAAGCCCGATCTCTCGGTTCCAGAACGCTGGCAGGCCCGTCGCAATCCGTGGCGCGGATCAGCCACCTGGCGTTATCTCACCGAGGTTCGCTGCATCGCCGAACCGGTTCTTCGAGACGTGATCGCGGCAGGCTCGTTGCGCGAGGGCCCGCGTGGCAGCATGTGGGCGGCGCATAGAGATGTCGACGGCATCGTCACCGGGTGGGAGGAGCGGGGTCCGGACTGGCGTGGCTTTGCCACCGGCGGCGCCAAGGTGCTGTTCCGACTTGGCCACCGCGATGCGCTCCGCCTCTGCGTCACCGAGGCGGCGATCGACGCCATGAGTCTCGCGGCAATCGAGGGTTTTCGCTCCGACACCCTTTATCTCAGCACCAGCGGCGGCTGGTCGCCGGCCACGGCCGCGGCAATCCGTGCGCTCACCATCCGGCCCGGGATCCAGCTCGTCGCCGCCACAGACAACAACAAGCAGGGCGACGTTTATGCCGAGAGGCTTCTCGCCCTCGCCGGAGAGGTCGGCTGCAGCGCCGAGCGGTTGCGTCCCCTGGCGGACGACTGGAACGGCGATCTGAAAGTGAGGGGGGAGGCAGGAGGAATGGAGGAGGAAGGCCGAGTGCCGCATGCCCGCCGACCGCGTCAAGGGTGAAGCTGCGCCCGGCTGCGCCGGCCCTTGACCCGCTCGAACGGAGAGGCGGCCGCGGGGGAGGGGTCCGGAAGGGCTGAAGATGATGGTGATCCGCAAGGGATGAACCGCGCTCCGGCCCGCAAGTGGCCAGGAGCTCCCCATGACCGTTCAATCCTCCATCCGCAAAATCTACTTCGGCGTCGCTGATCGCCGGCAAATGTTCCGCCTGTTCGACCGCCATACGCAGCGGCCCAATCGCTGGGAGAATGACGATAGCGCGCTGTTTGCCGGCGAGTGGTTCGAGATCGCGCGCGCCGAATACGACTATATGCTCGACATCCTGCCGCCGCTCTGGATGCGCGGGGAGATGTTCGCCATGCGCGAATTCCTCACCGGCTCGGTGACCAGCGTCTTCTACACGCTGCGCATCGACGGCAAGCCCCGCTACTTTCATGCCTACTGCGACCTGGCGCAGGCTCGTTCCCCGGTCGAGATGCGCGACGCCATCGTTGAGCGCGAGTCCTGGCCGGTGAAGGCCATGACACATGACGAGCGCCTCGAGCATGTCTGGAGCGCCACGCACGACGAGTATCGTGGCTATGCCGGTGACCGGTTCTTAGCCCAGCATCGCGGCAAGCGGACCATTCTCGTTTATGGCCTCGGCCGGACCGAGCTCAAGCTGCTCGACGATCTCACCGATGAGGAGATCGCGGCAAAGCTGCCGGTGCATTTGTGGCATCTCCCCACCCGCGTAACAGCGTGAGGTGTGAGCGATGTTCACATTTCCCATTCTGGCCGTGCGCAAGGTCGTCGAGCGCGGCATTACCGATGCCGCCGCCCATGGCGGCTTCCGCAATCCCTACTACGGCATGCGTCCGGGCCAGGGCGAGAGACCCGGCATCTGGCTGGTCGGCGACGAGGGCGTCTACATCATGTCCAACGGCAAGCTTGCCGAGGGGCAGAAGGCTCTCGTCATCTATGCCGAGCAGTGCCATCCCAAGGGCGATATCGACTGGTGGGATTACAAGCGCCGCCACTTCGGCGCCGATGACGGTATCGAGTTCATCGACGCTGAGCGGCTGATCCCGCTCTTTGACCGCAACATGCGGGCGACCCACCTCAATATGCAGCTCACCGAGAGCGAAATCGCTCTCTCGCTGCTCACCCGCTGACCTCTTCCTAATCCGCGCCGCCGACCCTCGACCGACTTTCTTCGGCCGAGGGATGACGCGCGCCTTTGCTCAAGGAGACCTCCCATGTCCCACGACCCCTTCACCCTCGACCTGTTCGGCAATACCTCACTTTCGTCCGGGCTCGGCCTGGGCGTTACCGCCTTCGGCAGCCTTTTCGACGACGACCGCGTCACCGAGGATGCGCCGAGCAGAGAAGGTGCCGCCGCGCCGGCACCAATGTCGCCTAATGGCCATTCGCCCTCTTCTACATACCGCCCGACACCAGACTCCACGGCTCGCGGCCAGAACTTCTTTCTCGAAAGCGATCGCGGCCTGGCCAAAGGCTGGAAGCAGCGCGCCCGCGATAATCTCGACGCCATCCAGCTCGCCGCGAAGATCGAGACCGAAAACCGCCCGGCCACGCCCGAGGAACAGGGCCGGCTTATCCGCTTCACCGGCTTTGGGGCCTCAGACCTCGCCAATTCCGTGTTCAGGCGTCCGGGTGTCACCGCATTCCGGGACGGCTGGGACCAGATCGGGGCCGACCTCCAGGATGCAGTGTCGAGCGGGGACTATGCATCGCTGGCGCGTTGCACCCAGTATGCCCATTTCACGCCCGAATTCATCGTCCGGGCGATGTGGTCCGGCCTCATGCGGCTCGGCTGGCGTGGGGGCAGGGTGCTCGAACCCGGCATTGGCACGGGCATTTTCCCCGCGCTGATGCCGCTGGAATTGCGCGACCAGGTGCATGTCACCGGCATCGAGATCGATCCCGTCACCGCGCGCATCGCCCGGCTGCTGCAGCCGCAGGCCCGCATCGTCAATGCCGACTTCGCCCGCGCCGGCCTGCCGACCATCTTCGATCTCGCCATCGGTAACCCGCCCTTTTCCGATCGCAGGGTCCGCTCTGATCGCGCCTATCGCTCGATGGGACTGCGCTTGCATGACTATTTTATCGCCCGTTCGATCGACCTGCTGAAGCCAGGTGGCCTCGCGGCCTTCGTGACGAGCGCGGGCACCATGGACAAGGCGGATGCTTCGGCGCGCGCGCATATCGCCAGGTCCGCCGATCTCGTCGCCGCCATCCGTTTGCCCGAGGGCTGCTTCCGCGCGGATGCCGGCACAGACGTCGTGGTCGACATTCTCTTTTTCCGCAAGCGTCGGACCGGTGAGCTGGCGAGCGATATGGCCTGGATCGATGTCGATGAAGTCCGCCCGGCCAATGGCGACGACGGCTCGATCCGCGTGAACCGCTGGTTCGCGCGTCACCCAGATCTTGTACTTGGCGCGCATGCCGTCACGTCGGGACCATTCGGCGAGACCTACACCTGCCTGCCGCGGCCTGGCGTTGGCCTTGAAGACGCCCTCGCGATGGCGATCTCCCATCTGCCGGAGACCATCTATGATGGCGAGCCCGATGCGATCGACCTCGATGCCGATCACGGCGCCCCTATCGATGACCGCGGAGACCCGAGCCCGGCCATCCGCGAGGGCAGCTACTTCATCGCCTCAAACTCGGCGCTGATGCAGATGGTGGACGGGGTTCCCGTGACCATCACCGTGCGCAAGGGGCGCAACGCCGAGGGTGTCCCCGACAAACATGCCCGCATCATCCGCAAGTTGATCCCGATCCGTGACGCGGTGCGCGACGTGCTCAAGGCCCAGGAGCTCGACCTGCCGTGGAAGCCGGCGCAGGTCAAGCTGCGCATCGCCTGGTCGAATTTCGTACGCGCCTTCGGTCCGATCAACACCACAATCGTCTCGACCAGCGACGATCCCGAAACCGGCGAGGTGCGCGAGACGCATCGCCGGCCGAACCTCGCCCCGTTCCTCGACGACCCCGATTGCTGGCTGGTCGCTTCGATCGAGGATTATGACGTCGAGACAGACACTGCGCGCCCCGGGCCGATCTTCACCGAGAGGGTCATCGCGCCGCCCTCGGCGCCGATCATCAACTCGGCTGCCGATGCCCTGGCAGTCGTGCTCAACGAGCGCGGCCATGTCGATATCGATCACATCGCCGAGCTGCTGCATGTCGATCCCGAGATCGTCATCGCCGATTTGGGCGGCGCCATCTTCCGCGATCCGGAGACCGGCGCGTGGCAAACCGATGACGCCTATCTCTCCGGCCAAGTCCGCGACAAGCTCAAGGCTGCCGAGGCCGCCGCGGCGCTCGATCCCGCCTTCGAGCGCAACGTCCGGGCGCTTATTGCGGTCCAACCCGCCGATCTCGGCCCCTCCGACATCACGGCGCGGCTCGGCGCGCCCTGGATCCCGGCCGCCGATGTGGTCGCCTTCGTCAAGGAGAGCATGGGCGCCGAGATCCGCATCCGTCACATGCCGGAACTGGCGTCGTCGACGGTCGAAGCCCGGCAGCTGGGCTACATGGCGGCCGGCACCTCCGAATGGGGCACCGACCGCCGGCATGCCGGCGAGCTCATCGCCGATGCGCTCAACAGCCGCGTGCCGCAGATCTTCGATACGGTGAAGGACGGCGACAGCGAGCGGCGCGTGCTCAATGTCGTCGATACCGAGGCAGCCAAGGAGAAGCTGACCAAGATCAAAGCCACCTTCCAGACCTGGATCTGGTCCGATCCCGACCGCACCGACCGGCTGGCTCGGGTCTACAACGACCGCTTCAACAATATCGCCCCGCGAAAATTCAATGGGGACCACCTGCGACTTCCGGGCGCCTCTGGCGCCTTTTCTCTTTATGGGCACCAGAAGCGCGGCATCTGGCGCATCATCTCGGCGGGGGCCACCTACCTCGCCCATGCCGTCGGCGCCGGCAAGACCATGACCATGGCGGCCGCCGTCATGGAGCAGCGCCGGCTGGGCCTAATCGCCAAGGCGATGCTCGTCGTGCCCGGCCATTGCCTGGCGCAGGCGGCGCGCGAATTCCTGGTGCTCTATCCGACCGCCCGCATCCTCGTTGCCGACGGGACGAATTTCACCAAGGACAAGCGGCACCGGTTCCTGTCGCGCGCGGCCACGGCTACCTGGGACGCCATCATCATCACCCACTCGGCGTTCCGTTTCATCAGCGTGCCCTCGGCCTTCGAGCAGCAGATGATCAGGCAAGAGCTCGAACTCTACGAGACGCTGCTCACCAAGGTCGAGAGCGATGATCGTGTCTCGCGCAAACGCCTCGAGCGCCTGAAGGAGGGGCTCAAGGAGCGCCTGGAGTTGCTTGCGACGCGCAAGGACGATCTGCTCACCATCTCGGAAATCGGCATCAACCAGATCATCGTCGACGAGGCGCAGGAGTTCAGAAAGCTCTCATTCGCCACCAACATGGCGACGCTCAAGGGCATCGACCCCAACGGCTCGCAACGCGCCTGGGACCTCTATGTGAAGTCCCGCTTCGTCGAGACGAAGAATCCGGGGCGGGCATTGGTGCTGGCCTCGGGAACGCCGATCACCAATACGCTGGGCGAGATGTTCTCCGTGCAGCGCTATCTCGGCTATGCGGCGCTCTTTGAGCGCGGCCTGCACGAGTTCGATGCCTGGGCCTCGACCTTCGGCGACGTCACCACCGAACTCGAGCTGCAACCCAACGGCAAATACAAGCCGGTCACCCGCTTCGCCACCTTCGTCAACGTCCCTGAGCTCATCGCCATGTTCCGCACCTTCGCGGACGTCGTGATGCCCGAGGATTTACGCGAATATGTAAAGGTGCCGGCCCTGTCGACCGGCACGCGACAGATCAGGACGTCGCGTCCTTCGGCCGCCTTCAAGCGCTACCAGGTCTTGCTCGATGCGCGTATCAAGGCAATCGAACAGCGCGACCGTCCGCCCGAGCCAGGCGACGATATCCTGCTGTCGGTGATAACCGATGGCCGCCATGCCGCGATCGACCTGCGTCTGGTCGATCCCGACAACGAAAACGAGCCCGACAACAAGCTCAACGACCTCGTCGGCAATGCTCTGCGCATCTGGCGAGAGACGACTGAAAGTGCCTATGTCCGTACCGACGGCAAGCCGTTCGAGCTGACCGGCGCCGCGCAGATGATCTTCTCCGATCTCGGCACGATCAATGTCGAGAAGACGCGGGGCTTCTCGGCCTATCGCTGGATACGCGACGAGCTGGTGCGGCTCGGCGTGCCGGCATCCGAGATCGCCTTCATGCAGGACTACAAGAAGTCCGAAGCCAAGCAGCGACTCTTCGGTGATGTGCGCGCGGGAAAAGTCCGCTTCCTCATCGGCTCCTCCGATACGATGGGCACCGGCGTCAATGCCCAGCTCCGCCTCAAGGCTCTGCACCATCTGGACGTCCCGTGGCTCCCCTCGCAGATCGAGCAGCGCGAAGGGCGCATCCTGCGGCAGGGCAACCAGCACCAAGTCGTCGACATCTTCGCCTATGCCACTGAGGGCTCGATGGACGCACAAATGTGGCAGAACAACGAGCGCAAGGCCCGGTTCATCGCCGCCGCTCTGTCGGGGGACACCTCGGTTCGCCGGCTCGAGGATCTCGGCGAGGGGCAGGCCAACCAGTTCGCCATGGCCAAGGCCATTGCCTCGGGAGATCCGCGCCTGATGCAGAAAGCCGGCCTCGAAGCCGATATCGCCCGGCTCGAACGTCTCCGCGCTGCCCATCAGGACGACCAGTTCGCCATCCGCCGGCAGGTCCGCGATGCCGAGCGCGACATCGAATATTCGGCCCGTCGCATCGCCGAGATCGGCGGGGACCTCGCGCGACTCGTACCGACCGCTGGCGATGCTTTCCGAATGAGCGTTGGCAAGCAGACTTTCACCGAGCGCAAGCTCGCCGGCCGTGCCCTCATGACGGAAATCCTGACCCTTGTGCAGCTCCAGTATGATGGCGATCTGGTAATTGCCAGCATCGGGGGCTTTGACCTCGCCTATTCCGGCGAGCGCTTCGGCAAGGACGGCTATCGCTACGCCGCCATGCTCAAGCGCACCGGCGTCGAGACCGAGATCGAGCTGACGGTCACCACAATGCCGCTGAGTGCGATCACAAGACTTGAGCATGTCCTTGCCAACCTGGGCCAAGAGCGGCAGCAGCTGCACAAGCGTCTCGCCGACGCCGAGCGGCGCCTAGAGGCATACCGCTCACGCGAGGGTGGCGGCTTCAGTTTTGCCGAAGAGCTTGCAGCCAAGCGCCGTCAACTCAGCGAAATCGAAGCCTCGCTGGCCGCCTGCGACGAGACTGGCTCCGCTATTGCGTAAAGACCAGGCCACGCCGCTCCAGCCAGTCTTCGAGCTCGGCTTTTATGGCCTCAATCTGCCGAATTTCCGCCTCGCTGGCGCCAGCGGCATGGTTTCTCAGCCAGCTCTGGCAGCCAAACAACATGGTCGAAATCGTGGCCGACTGGTCGAAGCTCTCAACACCCCCAAAATATTGCTCGACCTGCTCATGCCAGCGAAGAATGGCTGCCGCATGGTTTTTCGACATAAGGAGTGTCCAGACAAACTTTGGTTATTAAGGCGAGGCGCGATTTGAATTCCGGGCGTCCGCCCGGAGCGGGGCGGACGCCCAGCGTAGCGGGTGGTGGAGGTTTCCTCACCTAGGGGGACTGTCAGGTCAGGCATGACTTGAGCCACCTGCCGAAAAGACTGTGGCACCACACCGTGATTTGCACCATTCCTTTTCGATCACGGACCGGTGAGCTTGCCATTAGGCGGCCCGCTGTCGCGTCGGGGCATGTTCAACGCGATTGCGGCCAAGCCGTTTGGCCGCATAGAGCGCTCTATCGGCAGAGGCAAAACCATCCTGAAATAAGCTTGGCGCCTGCAAAGTCGCAACCCCGATGCTGATGGTCACTTGGAGAGGCGTGACGCCAAAAAGGGTGCCACTATTTTCAAGGGATTTTCGGAAAGTCATGGCTAGCAACTGCGCCGCGGTCTCGTCCAACTCGACGATAGCCACAAATTCCTCTCCGCCCAGTCGTGCCGCGCAACCTTGCGCCCCAACATGATGCTTTATCAACTTGGCGGTAGCGCGCAGCACCGCATCGCCGAAAGCATGGCCATAGCGGTCGTTGATATCCTTGAAATGATCGAGGTCCATGGCAAGAAGGCTGATCGGACGATCTGGAGCGGCTTCGGCCAATATCCGGTCGGCAATACGCTCAAACGATCGCCGGTTGGCCAGGCCCGTAAGAGCGTCACTGCGGGCTTCGGCAAAGAGCTGCGTTTCGCGGCGGAGGTGGCGGCGCTCCCGTTCGATGAAACTACCCAAAACCAAGGCCAAGGCGACATTTGTCCCAAGGATCAAGGCCATATTGCCTGACATGGCCGTGATCTGTTCCAAGGTCAGAAACGAGGGACGGCGAGCAGCGTCAGTGAGGCTCCCGCCGCCAGCGCAGCAAGGCAGGGCAGCCTTGCCTGGCGCTGTCCCAGGAGCTTTCGCCACACTAGCCCCACGAGGACCGCTACCGGGATCCCGAGCATGGCAGCAAAAATGCCGTGTCCACCATTTGCGAAACGAAACACGAGAGCCTGGATCATCGTCACAATGTTTGCGGGCACCCCGGCAAAGGCCGCAGAGAAGGCCACGAAAATGGCCCGGGCGTCGACGCGATAGCAAGGCAAGACTTCGACGGATGCGTGCATGTCTACGACGGCCCCGGTTCCGAACAGTAGGCCCTGTAACAAGGACTGTGCTGTCTGCCCAAGCTTCAGCCGCTCAATCTGCCCAAAGCAGATGGCGACCAGTGCCATGGTCCCGCAGCCATTCAGCAGGGTGAAGATGAGCTCAATGTTCATTGGACGTCGCGCCCTGATGCAATTGGGCACAAACGGCGATGTGACGGTCAAGATCGCGAAGTTCGGACCGCGAGAGGCTCCGCTCCAACTGGTCCAACTCGCGGGCGGCTCTTAAACCCTGTTCGCCGGAAAAGGTGGCCGCATAGCGCAAGAATTCGAGCTTGTCCACGTCTGCCTGGGTGAAGATCATCATAACCAGCATTAGTTTCTGGAGAAGTAATAATCACAGAAGCCCTTCAGCTTTTGTTATTGCAGTGAGCAAAAGCCGGAACGTCCAAGGAGGAGGAGAAAGAGGAACAAGGCTGCTCGCGCAGCGAGCGAACCGCCGATGCTGACGCTCAATCGCGCCCGTCGCGATCCCGGCCCGTCATCCTGCGCAGGGCTGAAAGAGCCCCGCTTGTCCAGCCGGTCAGGGATGCTCGGGCGCAATTGCACCGGCTCGCCCGCTCCGCGGCCCTGGGAGATGTCTTCGGAAAGAAGACGGTAAAGGACCGGCCAAAGGCCGTCTGCAACCCAAGAGGAGCATCCCCATGGAAATAAAGCTGATTGATCCGCGCGCGCTAATCGACAATCCCGACAAGGTGCGCAGGAGCAAGTCCAGTCCGCAGTCGGACGCGCTGCTGCTGGCCACTATCCGGGCCGTCGGCATCGTCCAACCCCCCGTGGTCGCGCCGCAGGCCGATGGCGGCAACGGCTTCATCATCCAGCACGGCCATCGCCGTGTGAAGCAGGCGATTGCCGCCGGGCTCGAGGAAATTGCCGTCATCGCCGACGTGGCCGCAGATGATGGCGGCGCCATGCGCTCGATGATCGAGAACACCGCGCGCGAAAACCTCAATCCCGTCGATCAATGGCGCGCTGTCGAACGGCTCGTCGCGCTCGGCTGGACCGAGGAGGCGATCGGGATCGCGCTCGCCCAGCCTGTGCGGCAGATCAAGAAGCTGCGCCTGCTCGCCAATGTGCTGCCCGCGATGCTCGATCACATGGCCAAGGGCGACATGCCCGACGAGCGGCAGCTCCGCACCATCGCCGGGACCTCGCTCGACGAGCAGAAGGAGGTCTGGAAAGCCAATAAGCCCCCCAAGGGAGATCCACAGGTTTCGTGGTGGAGCGTTGCCAATGCGTTGGCCAAGACGCGCATGTATGCGCGGGACGCCAGCTTCGGCGACGATCTGCGCGAGGCCTATGGCATTGCCTGGGTCGAGGACCTGTTCGCGCCTGCCGACCAGGACAGCCGCTACACCACGGACATCGACGCCTTCCTCGGCGCGCAGCAGGAATGGATGACGCAGAACCTGCCCAAGAAGGGCGTCATCGCCGAGGTCAGCAATTATGGCGAGGTCAAGCTCCCGGCCAAGGCAAGCCAAGTCTATGGCACGCCCAAGAAGTCGGACCACACGGCTATGTATCTCGACCGTGAGGGCAAGGTGAAAACCATCCACTTCCGCATGCCCGAGGCCAGGAAGGCGGCGACCACCGAAAATGCCGGTGGAGAGGACGCGTCGCTCGTGATCGCCAAGCCGCGGCCGGACGTCACGCGCAGAGGTATCGAAATGATCGGCGACCTGCGAACCGACGCCCTGCACGAGGCGCTGTCGCGGGCGCCGATTGAGGACGGCACGCTGCTCGCGCTGCTGGTTCTCGCCTTTGCCGGTCAGAACGTGCGCGTCGATTCCGGTGCGGGTGGCGACTTCCGCTACGGCACGCGCTTGGGCCGGCACGCCGCGGCGCTGTTCGACGAGAAGGGTGAGTTCGCCTTCGACACGGACACGCTGCGTATCGCCGCGCGGGGCGTGCTGGTCGACGTGCTCTCGTGCCGCGAGGGCATGAGCAAGTCGGGCATCGTGTCGCTCGTCGCCGGCGCGGCCATCGGCGCCGACGGCTTCCTCGCCAATATGGGCACGGAGGACTTCCTTTCCTGCCTGTCGCGGCCGGCGCTCGAAGGCTCGAGCGTCGATACGCCGGTGCTGCCGCGCGCGCGGGTCAAGGACACCCGCGCCGCGCTCGTCGAGCATTTCAAGGAGGGGCATTTTGTCCATCCGGCGGCGCGCTTTGCCCCAGACGCTGGCAGTCTCTCCGAGTGGATCTGCAAGAACGCTATTGCCGGTGAAGAAAGAGACGACGCCACCATCGAGCAGGACGATGTGAACCGGGGTGCACCGGTCGACCCGGTCAACGAACACCTTGACCAAGGCGAGCTCTCGGAAGGCTACCGCGAGGCCGCCGAGTAATCTCACCTTTCTTTCGATCGCATTGCCGCCGCCGGTCCGCCCGGCGGCGGATTCGTTTTCAGCATCAGCAGATGGAGGACAAGGATGTCCGCACATATGATCTTCGAACATGCGCCGATCGGCGCCACCATTGGCTGGTCCGATGGAAGCCCACGCCCGCCGGAGCGGCATCGCCGCAAGCTCGACGCCTGGAAGACCAACAACGGCCAGGGGCGGCTCATCCGCAAGCAGGGCCCCCGCGGCGTCGGGTTTTTCGATTCGCATGCAAGTTTCACACTGCACGAGGTCGACTATGGCGCCGGCGGCGTCATCGCCATCCGCGTCCACCGGACTTTTGCGCTCGGCTCCCGGCTGCGCTTCACCATCGTCGAATGTCCGGCCATCGGCTCGATCCGAATTTTCGACCGGGCCGGCGACGATGCAGAGCTTGTGCATCTCGCGCCGCATCGCACTGCCGCCGAGCAGTGGTTGTCGGAGCACGGCTACCCCAATGCCGTGCTCAATGAGGTCACGGCCGACGAGGTGGCGGCCGATGTTGTCGAGGGGAGGGCAGCGGCATGACCCAGCCCCTTCACTGTTCCCCCCTGGACGAAACCGCAGATGCGACGGGGGCATCGTTCGGTCGCAGCGCCGACGGTATGCTGGTCGCGCTTGTCGGCGACAATACCTATGCCATGGCGCCCGGTCCCGATGGTGGGCACTATTTCGTCGCCGCCTGGCGAATTGCGCGGCCGATGGCGCAATGGTGTCGCACCGACTTCTACGGTCATGGCGATGACCTCGCCGATGAAAGCGCCTTTCGTGCCAAGGTGCTCGAGCAAGCCGAGCACCATCGGGAGAAGCGGGCCCTCGGCCGCCGCGAAAGTTCCGGTGGCACGCACACGCCTTGGGGACGTTCGCAAGGTGGCACGGTCTATGCCGAAGGCATCGTCTCACACGCGACGGCGGGGCATGGCGGCTTCAAGCTCTCGGACGAGCGCAACCGCAAGGTGTTCTGGATGCTGCGGGACGAAAGTGGCTGGTATGAAGAGGATGTGTGCTGGGCGATAGTCGCGATCACCTTCCCGCACCTTTTCACCACGCTCGAGCGACGCCACGCTGAGGAAACGGTCAAGAACTCCTGGCCAGATGCCTGGGAGACAGTCTTTGGCATGGTGTTGGAGCCGGGCGAATTCCGCACCAAGGATCGGCGGGCATTCGAGGCCGAACACGCCGCCGACTGGATCGTCGTTTCAGCGATCACCTGCGAGCAACAGAAGGGCTTCATCGAGACCATCGCGACGCTTGGCGGCAAACGCGGCGCCGGCACGGAGGAACGCCGCTTTCTCGTCCCGGCTGATCAGTATGGCGTTGGTCGGTTCGGCTTCGTCATCGCCCCCGATCGGCACGCCACCTATGACGGTCCTTCCAGCTTCGCCGGCTGGCAGGGCAGGGGGGCGCCATGACTTTCGGCACCGACCATCGCCGCCAGCTCTCCCGCATGCAAGAGGCGCGTCGGCAAACGCACCGTCAGTTGGATATGCTCGACCGGCAGATCACCCGGCGGATGACGGCACTGATCCTGAGCCTACTTCCGCGACGGACGCATTATCGGCGGGGCAAGGCACCCGACCCCGGCGCGTTCCTTGCGAGTTATCGCGCCCAGCTTGCCGCCCTAACTGCGGACGCCAGCCGGAGATCGATGCCTTGTCGCGCAAGCTGGCGCGGCAGGACCGGGCGATCGCCATGTTTTTCCACTCCTGCCACGAAGACGCCGAAATAGGCAGGCGGGTATAGTCGCTGCCGTGCTCGGCCGTGACAGCCGAGAATGCCGAGGATCGCATCGGTAACTTGGAGCAGCGCCCGACCATGGTGGTCATGGTGGCGTAGATGCAGCGATTCCGATCGAGGCGTTGGCAGATGGTCACGATCACCTGTCCTTTCTGTTCCCATGTCGAAAGCGAGGCCCGTGCCGGTCCTCACTCGGGCTTCAGGCGGTCCTGAACCGGCGGCCGGTCGCTTCAAGGTCGCGTGCCGCGCCGCGGGGCGGCCGGATCAGACCATGCTTGGCATGACAGGTCCGCTGCCCGCGCGAGGGCCGAAGAGGCCCTGCTTGTCCGCAAACCTGCCACGCTCGCCTCGCTCCGCCCGGACCCTGAAACGCCCGTCGTTCCGCCGGTTCTGTCGGTTCGCGCCCGAGGGAGGGCCGGCACGGGCCGGTTCAAGCTTCGGGAACTTCAAAGAAAGGACATGCCATGACCAAGAAAGCCGCCAATTCTCGCCCCGGTGCACGCGTCGTTCCGCTCCGCAAGGGCACTACGCTGCAGATGGTCCGGCTCGCCTGCCCCGATACCGAGCAGTGCTCGCTCATTTCCGAAAGTTTTGGGCTGCCTATCCTCGACAGCGACGGCATCCGTGAGCTCCACCAAAAGCTCATCATCGACACCGCCGTGGCCCTCGGGGACGGACTTGGCGAGCGGGCCATGCAGATTCACATGCAGCGCATCGTTGGCTCTTATGTCGGTTCGGCCTACGGTGCCGGCCAGTTCTACAGCCGGGCTGTCTCGGAAGCCCGCGATGCCACGGCCAAGTCGGCCTGCGACGACCGGGACGAGGATGTCGGCAGTCCCGTCGGGTTCGACAGTGGCGCGCAGCGCAAACGAGAATTCGCCGCTGACATGGCGCTTCAGGCCCATGCGCTGCGCATGGCCGCCGAAGGCGCCGTCGCTGCCTACGAGCAGGTGGTCGGCGAGGCCTGGAAACCCTTTGAGCGTGCGGTCGAGAATCCCGGCCAGGCCCTTGATCGCAAGGCGGCCGACCTGCAGATGGCAGCGCTCGGATGAGTCTGCGGGGCGGGGATCCAGCCCCGCCCGTCTCCTCGGCCTTTTAATCGAATCACTGCGCATCCGCAGATCGGACCACGATCTA
Source organism: Devosia polycyclovorans (assembly GCF_042181575.1). Classification (GTDB taxonomy): domain Bacteria; phylum Pseudomonadota; class Alphaproteobacteria; order Rhizobiales; family Devosiaceae; genus Devosia; species Devosia polycyclovorans. The sequence continues at coordinate 29,466 of NZ_CP170084.1, forward strand.
CGTCGCGCCCGTCGACGTGCAGGCTCTCGATCTACTGCAGGGAGGTCTTCCGACGCTTCTCATCCTCACGGAAAAATTATTGGTCTTCTCGTGCGCGCTTTTATGGGTTGCGTGGCATGCAAACTGCGACGGAATCGTACTCGCTCCATGATGCCCGACATCGGCGCATGAAGTGACATTGGGGCCAGAGCTAATTATCGACTTGTGCAAATCCCATGGTCGAGCAATTCGGCGCCGCCGAATTATGCTGACTTTGGTGGCGTGACAGTGAACAAAGCGAAGGGTACCGCGCGCCACCCGCAGCCCGGGCGGGCCAACGGGCTTCGACAAGGCTTCCCAAAAGTCGGGGGACGCGCCCGACTTTGTCTTTAGTTCTGCCCCAAAGATTTGGCTCGTTTTCGACCATGGGGACAGTCACCGAAAGGATCTCCTATCAATGGGAAGGTCATTGCTGGAAGCGGGCAAAAAATGGGCCCGGTCGATAAAGCGCGATGTTGTTGCGCTGTCGCTCGCCGCGCGCGACCGGCGGACCCCGTGGGCCGCCAAAATCTTGGCCGGAATGGTGGCCGCCTACGCCCTGTCTCCGATCGATCTTATTCCCGACTTTGTCCCAATACTTGGCTATCTTGACGACGTACTGATCGTGCCCCTTGGCATCCTCATCGTCGTTCGGATGATCCCAGTGGACTTGATGGCGGAGTTGCGTGCGGAAGCGGCGCGACGCCAGAGGCCGGTCAGCCGGATCGGTCTGGTCGTCATTGTCCTCGTTTGGCTATTGCTCCTGGCTCTCATTGGCTGGTGGGTCGGATCGCGTTTCGCCATGGACTGAGCGGGTTTGCGCATGGCGCTCTGCACAAGTCCCATGCATGCGCTCGGGAACAGTCTCCCATCTTGCGACCGGCTGCGCTCGCTTGAGATGGCATTCCTGGTGCTGCGGCGGATCTTCCACGATCAACCCATAAAGGGTCCGCTAGCACGCTGCGGCCGCTTGGCTGCGCCGGCGCGGTGATCGCGTCCGCCTGTGCACATTGACGGAGCCATCGCGAGCGGGACCGGCCCGCTCCCCCAGATGGAGCCCTCACATGTCGCACAATCTCGCGCTTGCTCAGAAACACGCCTGGAACCTCGCCCGCACACTGATGACCACGGTCATTCTGTTCCGTTCGGAAAACCAATATTGCGTGCTTCCCGAAAGCGATCTCGACGACGCCGATGTCGAGGCGCTCTTTTCCTACGATCCTTACAGTGGTGGCCAATCGGTGCGTTGAGGGCCGGGCTTGGGCGCTACACCTGCGCCCAAGCCTGCTCGATGCTTTCAAAGGAGCACGTGGTCGGGACAGACGGTCGCGCCGCCTGGCACCGCTGCGGCGTCTCGGGTTGCGGTCTGGCCGGACCGACGTGATCCCGCAACGGCTGCGCCGTCCTCCTCTGCGTTTCGGCCCTTGCGGGTGCTCGATCCCCATGGTCCGGCCGTCTGACCTTCCGTGACGGCCGCAATCGGTGCGGCCAATTTGGAAGGCAGAGAAACATGAGCAGAAAAGAAGCGGAAAAGAGCCGCAACGATATCTACGAGCGCGTCACCGTAAGAATCGTGTCCCAGTTAGAGGAAGGGGTGCGCCCATGGGTTCAGCCCTGGTCGTCGAAATCGAAGTGCGGACATATAAGCCGGCCGATGCGCCACAATGGTGAGCCCTATTCCGGCATCAATGTTCTACTGCTGTGGTCTGAAGCCCTGGCGCGCGGGTACTCTGCAACCTTCTGGATGACCTTCAAGCAGGCCAAGGAATTGGGTGCTCATGTGCGCAAGGGCGAAGCTAGCTCGACCGTCATTTATGCTGGTCGGTTCACCAAGTCCGAATCGAACTCAGGCGGCGAGGACGTAGAGCGCGACATCCCGTTCCTGCGGACCTACGGCGTCTTTAATGTCGAGCAGATCGATGGCCTGCCGGACCACTTTTATCAGCAGGCCGACCACGTACCCGAACCGGTCGAACGAATTGAATGCGCCGACAGATTCTTCGCCAATGTCGGCGCGAACCTCCGCCATGGTGGTACCCAGGCATTCTACGCGCCGGCCACGGACCACATCCAGATGCCGCCCCGTGAGACATTCCGGGATGCCAGTTCATATGCCGCAGTTCTGGCTCATGAGCATATGCACTGGACGGCCAATCCCACTAGGGTGGGGCGCGACCTCAGCCGGTATGCCCGGGACAGGACAGAGCGGGCGCGGGAGGAATTGGTGGCTGAGATCGGTTCGGCCCTTCTTTGCGCTGACCTTGGCATTGTTCCGGAGCTCGAACCCCGTCCGGATCATGCAGCCTATATCGGCGAATGGCTTAAAGTGCTCAAAGATGACAAGCGTGCAGTGTTCCAGGCGGCAGCGCATGCACAACGGGCGGCGAACTATCTCCACGACCGGCAGCCCAAACATTGCCAGGAGGAGGCCGCAGCTTAAGCCTGTTCAAGCCCGCCGAATGGTATGGTGCTAAGGCCCGGCGTGGTCGGCACGCACAAGTAACCAGGGAAAAGGCGGCTGGGTCGACCGATGAGGCTGCTGAGGAGATGCCTGCCACCGCGGATAGCGCTTGGCAAGCCGCCGTTGTGCCGGTCATGGCGGCCCAGTGGTCGGCGGCGTTCGCGGTAACTGTAACAGGACCGCATCAAGTTACTCACCTTCAAGGTGACGTGCACGAGCCCTCGTGGCCAGCGATCATCGGCTTCCGATTGTGCCGGCGGGGCCAGCGTCATCTCCGAGAAAGCAGGGCTCTGTCAGTAGGACCGATGGTCTGTTCCAGCGTTACCATTTCCGGCCATGGCCTGCCCTTCGGCGGGCTCGATGGGGCATGTCTGACCGCGGACCGGCTGCGCCTCGCTCGTTTTCCCGCAACCGCTTCCGCGACTTTCTTCCCCTGTGAACAGTGTTCACATTCCTCGCGCGTCAAGAAAGCCGTTCCAGCGGCCTTCCACTGCCGTTTCAGCCCCTACGGGGTGCGGTCCGATCGTCCCCGGTCCTGTCGACATCCATCGAGGCCGCGAAGGGCGCGGCCCGAACACAGGAAAAGGAACATCTACAATGGCAACCATCGGCACCTTCACCACCTCCGCTAACGGTTTCAACGGCTCGATCAAGACGCTCACGCTCAACGTCAAAGCCCGCTTTGAAAAAATCGACAACCCCTCCGACAAGGGCCCGCACTTCCGCATCTTCTCGGGCGCCGTCGAGCTGGGTGCGGCCTGGCAGAAAGTCTCCGAGCAGCGCGGTCGCGACTACCTCTCGGTCAAGCTCGATGATCCCAGCTTCCCGGCTCCGATCTACGCCACACTGGTGGAGGTGGAAGGTGAAGACGGCCTCTCGCTCATCTGGTCCCGACCCAATCGCGACTAAACCAGCGGCCCCGCTTCGGCGGGGCCTTCATCTCACCGAGGAGGCCACAATGACCGTGGATGAAATTGAAGAGCTGCGCCGTGAGCTTCATGGATGCGATCTGACGGCGAAAGAAAGGGCCACAGCGGAACGGCGTCTCGTCACGTTGCTGGACCAGCGAGACACGTCTTGGGCACAAATGGAAAGCGGTCAGGCGACAGCCTGACCGCCAGATGTGATGCAAACGGTCCTAACCGTTCAATGCATCCTTGATCGCCTTGGCCGGCGCAAAGGTCAGCTTTTTCGAAGCTGCGATCTTGATGCTGGCGCCAGTGGAAGGATTGCGCCCCTCGCGCTCGGGCGTATCCTTGACTTTGAACTTTCCGAAGCCGGGAATGCTGGTTTCCGCGCCGGACTTTGCCGATGCAGCGATTTCCTGGAATACGCTGTCAACGATGGCCTTGGCCTGCGCCTTGGTCAAACCCTGTTCCGAAGCAATCTTGTCGGCGATGTCACCCGCAGTCGTCATGGTGCTGGCCCTCCTCATTGAATATGGCACCAGCGTTATGGCCGCCTTCGCGCGCCGTTGGAAGAGCCTGGTGCTTCTTTCTCTGGCCTATCGCGGATTGGGCCGAGTCACGGTTCCCCCTTGGGGAACACGATAGCCGCGCTGAATTTTTCGCTGCAATTGTCGCTTGAGCAATTGCTCCGCGTCGATCACCTGATCAAATGTCTCCATCATCGACTGACCCCTAGTGCCGATCCTCCCCCACTCTCTTATGACCGACGCTCCGCCAAAGAGGGTGGGTTGAAGCGTCAGACAATAGAAGCGTCGCATGTTCTGGCTCGGATCGATCCGACGAAGGTGCACAGTGTTTTGAGCAAGGTCCGGCATGACATAAGTCTGCCGCTCGGCGGCAGACTTCGTCCAACAACAAGTTGGAATCGAACCACCAGGTTCGATTCATTCTGGTGATGGATATGCACTCATGACCAGTCCGGCAGCGTCACTTGTGGAAGCGATTGGGCTTGATGACGGCGCGCATGTCCGCCCGCCGGAACCAGATCGCGCGCCCGCATCTCAGTGGCGGGTTACCTGCCGTGAACACGATCTGCTCGTCGGTCCGCATCTGCGTGACTTCATGAGGAAGGATCAGCGGGCGCGATGAGAGCTGTTTGGAGCGAGATCGTCCAACACTGTGCCCATTGCTGCTACGGCTGATCTGGTCGACTTCGACAGTTGTTACGCCGCATCGACGCGATATGTACTCGGCCGTTTCCGGATCATTGATGGCCGAGAATGAAACCCAGGACGCCGATTCAAACCACTTGCTGGTCGCATCTCGCCCTCCAAACGCCTCGCGCATCTGGCCCAGGGACTGGAACAGCAGCAGGAGCGTTATTCCAAATTTGCGACCGGCGTCGCGGGCCGTTTCGATAATGCGCATGTAGCCCAGCCGCGCCGCTTCATCGAGAAGAAAGAGTACGCGACCTGCGACGCCATGCTTCTGATTGTAGACCGCTTTGAGGAGCGCTCCGATGACGACTCGAGCCAGGCCCGGATGGTTTTCGAGAGTCGAGAGATCGATGTTGATGAAGATCGTCGTGGTGCCGTCGGCGATCTCGCTGGTTTCAAAACTATTGCCCGAAACCAGAGCTGCATAGTTGTCGTAGGAGAGCCAGTGCGTCTCCTTGGTGGCCGTGGCATAGACCCCCGAAAAGGTCTGGGGCGTCATGTTGATGAAAGGCGCGACATTTTCACGGACAAAGCGTGATGTCGTGCTCTCGTGAATGCGCGTCAGCTTTTCTTTGAGAGTCTCCTCCGGCTGAGCCAAGCGTTGCCTGACCATGCGGAGGGACGGACATCCGGAGCGAAGGGGTGCATCGTCTTCGTGCCGTTCTACAGCGCGGTCATCGGTTTCGTCTTGCGCTCGGCTCAGCACAACATCGGCAATGATCGCGGTAATCAATTGTTCGGCCATGGTGCGGAAAAAGTCATCCGATCCACTGGTGATGCGCGGTCTTTCGCTCATCAACCAGGCGGCAACCGAGGCGATGTCTTCTTCCGGAGCACTGCCATGGCGACCGATCCAGTCGAGGACATTGAAGCCGAATTCGGGCGATCTCGGATCGAGGGTGTAGACCGTCTGACCACGCTGGACGCGAAAAGGCGTGACCATGGGCGCGATCTCAGTGGACGGATCGAGCACGACTAAAGAGCCGCTGAATCGTGTCGCGGTCGGGATCACCACCGATGTGGTCTTAAATCCCCCCGACCCCGCAAAGACCAGCCCGTGCGTGGAGCCAAAACTGGTGTCAAAACCCAGGAGTGGTGCTTTCCCACCTTGGCCCCAAGTCTCGGAATTTCGGGGAACAAAGCTGATGCGCGACGCACCGTCCTGGTCTGGCCGATAGGCCTCGCCGACGACAATGCCCCCGTCTGAAGCAAAGAGCTTTTTGGCCCTGGCCATGCTCATCCACACATTGGTGCCGTGGATTGCCCTTTTGCCCAATACACGGCTGGGGGAGGCGCTTGCAAAGGCGAGGTCGCCCTTGAGCGCCACTTTGAGTCCAAATAGCGCCACGCCCATGGCAACCAGACAGCCCGAAATTGTCACCCAATCGACTACGGCATTGAGGGGCACGGATGGTTCTGCGGCCATGAGCGCGAGGACACGTCGGCTTTCGTCAAATATCCCGATCACGCCGGCAATCATGCCACCAATAGCGACACCGATCCCGGCGGATCGGATGCGCGCGGAGCCACGCGCGGCGAAAAGAAAGACCACCCCAAAAAGGGCCGCGACAAGATAGGGCAGGGCCAGACCGAAGCGCCCAAGGGCCCGGAAGGCCTCTGGTGTCGTGGCGAGCCCTGCCAACCAGAATTCAACGCCGCTCAGGCCCGGAATGGTACCGATCATCAGCGTCGCCGGCGTCATCGCCAATAGCAGGCGTTTTGACTTCATTCCCGAATGCCCTTTTCCCAATTGCCGTCAGGCGCGCGCGTTCGTCTGACACCGCAAGGCGGCCAATGGCGTCTATCAACACGCCCAGCAGCACGGCCTTGTCTTCATGGCGAAGGCCGGCTTTAACGATGAGGCCACCGAGCTGGATCTTTTCGCGGGTGTCTCGCTTGCGCGCTTCGCTCCGCTGTCGCTGCAAACTCATGGTGAGCCGTATCAGCTGCCTCTCAAGCCGCCGCAGGGGCAGATTTGTTCTTTGTTTGAAATCGGCCAACGACCTCTGTCATTGCCGCAAAAATTTCGGCTTCGGACACATCGAGCTCGTGCAGGCCGGCCTTGACCGCGATGGCACCGAGGCGCTCGGCCTCCTTGCCTTCCGCTTCCTTTAATCGGGCCTCGAGCTTGGCGATCTCATCCTTGATCCGTGTCGTGGAAGCCTTCCGTCCAGGCGCCATTCTCAATTCCTTTCGGTTGTTCACTCCTCAAGCAAACTCGGCCATTGGCCGTCCGCTGCCCAGTTCGGAATACCGAAGTGGGCGGTCGCCTCGCGACCGGAGATAGTCCCGGGCATTCGAGGAATGCCTTCAAGGGCGCAGTAATACGTTGCTGGGGCAACGCGTCTGCTCAGCGCCTCCTTGGACGGCGCTTGGTTTTGAGATTGACGTTCGTGGCGATCACCCATTTCACACCGCAGATCATCAGCCGCGCTGAGGGGCGCTCGGTAGTAGCTGCGGCCGCCTACCGCCATTGCGCGAGAATGGAGATCGAACGGGAAGGAAGGAGCGCCGACTTTTCCAACAAGCCCGATCTTGCCCATGCCGAGTTCAGTGTACCGGTCGATGCCCCGGCCTGGGTCAAAACCATTGTTACAGACTTGCGTCCGGCGCAGTGCTCAGAGACTTTTTGGAATCGGCTCGAAGCATTCGAAAAGCGAGCTGATGCGCAACTGGCCAAGGAGTTTATCCTGGCATTGCCAGTCGAGCTGACGATTGATCAGAATGTAGCGCTGATGCGCGACTTCGTCGACGCGGAAATCACCGCCCGTGGGCTGGTTGCGGACTGGGTGCTGCATGACGCCAAAGGCAATCCTCATGTCCATCTGATGACCAGTTTGCGGCCCCTGACCGTCGAAGGGTTTGGTGCCAAACGTATCGCTGTGCTCGATGAGGATGGCCGACCTGTTCGCTCGCCGGCAGGGCAGATCAGGTATCAGCTATGGGCAGGGGATAAGGCCGACTTCCTCAAACTTCGTGATGCCTGGTATGGGACGCAGAACCGACATCTGGCACAGCATGGATACGATGTGCGCGTCGATGGCCGTTCCTATGCGGAGCGCGGCGTCGATCTCGAACCGACACCGCATATCGGTGTGGGTGCCAAGGCGATCCAGCGGGCCGCGGATGCTGAGGGACGGATCGTTGATCTTGACCGGCTGGCTCAGCATGAGGCGGCCCGGCGGGAAAATGCCAGTCGGATCACTCGGCGTCCCGAGCTCGTGCTTGAGGCGATCGCGAGCGAAAAGAGCGTCTTTGATAAGCGCGATATTGCCCGATACCTGCACCGCTATGTCGATGATGCGAGCCAGTTCGCAGCCATAATGGCGCGCATTCTCGCCAGCGATGCGTTGCTGCTGATCGAAGCCGAAAGTTTTGATCCCGTCAGCGGCCAGACGCTACCGGCGCGTTATGCAACGCGAGAGATGGTGCGCATCGAAGCCGAAATGGCCGACCGCGCGGTGGTGCTGGCGGCTGGCAGAGGCTTTGGCATTTCGGCAAGCAGCCGTAAGGAAGTTCTGGCAGCAGAGAGCCGGCTTTCGGACGAGCAGGGCATTGCCATTGAGCACATCACGGGCCCGGAGCGGTTGGGAATTGTGGTTGGCCGCGCCGGAGCCGGCAAGACGACGATGATGAAAGCGGCCCGCGAAGTCTGGGCGGCCAACGGATATGCCGTCATCGGCGGAGCCCTCGCCGGAAAGGCAGCCGAAGGCTTGCAGCAGGAGGCCGGGATTGGGAGCCGAACGCTGGCCTCCTGGCAGTTGCATTGGGGTCGCGGCGAGGACTTGCTGCACGACAAATCCATATTCGTTCTTGATGAGGCCGGCATGGTCTCCTCCCGCCAGATGGCGGCGCTGATCGATGAGGTTGCGCGCGCCGGCGCCAAGCTCATATTGGTCGGTGATGCCGAGCAATTACAGCCCATTGAAGCTGGTGGGGCTTTCCGAACGCTGGCCGAGCGTCTTGGCTATGCCGAACTTGGTACCATCTTCCGCCAGCACGAAACCTGGATGCGGCAGGCATCCATGGACCTGGCCTGCGGCGACGTCAGCAAGGCGCTGAGCCAATATCACACCCGAGGCCATGTCGTTGAAACCAAGTGCCGGGTCGAGGCCATGACCGCCCTGGTGGCTGACTGGATCGCAGATTACGACCCAGACCATTCAAGCCTGATGCTGGCCTATCTCAGAAGGGATGTGCGCGCGCTCAACGATCGGGCGCGGGAGGCATTGCAGGCGCGGGGTATCATCGGTGCCGGGGCGGAGTTCGAGACCGAGGACGGCGCTCGTCGCTTCGCGCCCGGGGACAGAATTGTGTTCTTGCGCAATGAGAGATCAATCGGCGTCATGAACGGCACGATCGGTCGGGTCGTCACTTCAGAGAAGGGGCACCTTATTGCCGAAATCGGTACTGGTGGCTGGCGGGTGGAGATTGACCAGAGGTTCTACCGTGATCTCGATCATGGCTATGCCACGACGATTCACAAGTCGCAGGGGACTACGGTGGACAGCGTCAGGGTGCTGGCTTCCCCCCAGTTCGACCGGCACTTGGCCTATGTCGCTCTGACCCGGCATCGCAAATCTGTCACGCTTTATGCCGCAGCGGATGACTTCCGGAGTAGGACGCGCATCGATCACGTGTCCGGCGTGACCGGAGAACTAATTGACGCGGGCCTGGCCAGATTTGGGGATGACCCAAAGTCAAAACCAGGACCTTATGCCGATCTCCGAGACCGGGACGGCGTGGTGCACCGGCTTTGGGGCGCAGGCCTCCCCGAGGCGATAACGCAGGCCACGGTCGCAATTGGCGACATTGTCACCCTGAGTCGGAATGGCATCGAGGACATTACCGTCAAGGTACCTTTTGTTGATCAGGCGACCGGGAAGACAAGGTTTGAAGAGCGGGCAGTCGAGCGGTCGACCTGGTCGGCTGTTCTGGTTAGCGAGCGCGATGCGCACGAGCCTCATCGCGATGCTGGCGCGCTGTTCGGTAGCCCGGGCCGGATAGATCATGCTGCCGGGGTGACAGGTGAATTAATCGGGCAGGGCGAGGCGCCGTATCGGGAGGACAACAAGGGTTCTTCATGTCCCTATGCTGATCTCCGCCTGCCGAACCACGCCACTCACCGTCTTTGGGGCAAGGACGTTCCGCATGCTATCGCCAAGGCAGACGCGGCCATCGGGGATACCATCACACTTCACCGCCTAGCGCCCGATGACGTCGCCGTGCAAAGCCATCGCTCCGATTTCCAAGGGGGCTTACTGATCGGACCAAACGTCTGGACTTGCGCCCTTGTTGAAACCGCAACCGAGCGAAGCGCACGTCACGCCGCCGCCACAACGCCAAAGCCATCAACGTTACTCCCTCAGCTGATCAACCGGTTCTCTCGATCCGGCGCGAAAACGACCACCCTCGATTTTGCGGGCTCCGAAGTTTATCGGCAGGCCCATGCCTATGCGACCAATCGCGGGCTTGCGGGCCTGCGCGTCATCACCGCCATGGCGAAAAACCACGCTCGTTGGATCGCCGACCAACGCCATAAACTACTGGCGGCCAGTACAAGACTCGCCAGTTTCGTCGCGCAATTGGCGCCGACCGTTGTCAAAGACAAAACCCAGACGATGATCCATCCGACGCAAGCACCTTTGCTAAGCGGGGTGTCGGTCTGGAGCCAGACAATTAAGGAGGCAGTTGAAGCCAGGATGCAGAATGACGCAACGCTGAGCCTGCATTGGGCCAATGTTCAGGACCGCCTGCAGCTTGTCTATGACAAACCCGAAGCTACAATTGAGGCGATCAATCTGGCCGGTACCAACAAGGGCGACGGCACGAACCCATCGGTGCAGGCGCAGATATTGGCCCAACTGGAAAGCACCCCAGAGGCCTTCGGAGCCATGCGGGGCAGAACCGGACTTATGGCCTCTCCGGCGGATCGCGCTGATCGGCAAGCGGCGCGTGACAATCTAGTCGCGCTCAAAAAAGGTCTGCAGAACTACTGGCGCCTGAAGACAGAAATCGGCGCTGCGCGGACTTCTGAAGTCGGCCAGCAAAGGGAGCGGCAAAAGCTCGATATTCCGGCGATTTCGAGCGCGGCAGAAAGCGTGCTTGAACGCATCCGCGACGCCCTGGATCGCAATGATCTTAGTGCTGCCATGGGTTTTGTCCTGGCCGACAAATTGGTCAAGACCGAGATAGACCAGCTCAACGACCGGCTCGAGGCGAAGTTCGGCAAGCGCGCCTTCATGACGAATCCACAGCCCCATGGGAAAGAGTTTGAACGGGTCTCGGCCAAGGTCGCTCGCGCTGATCACGCCAAGCTGACGAGAGTTTGGCCGCTCCTCAGAGCGGCACAGACGATTGCTGCTGAGGAGCGCGTCCAGATGCAGGGCCAGAACAGAACAATGGCGCGCGATCAGGGCGTTTCGCGATGACGACACGCCGAACCGCTACCCGACTGTTGATCGTCGCTGCGGCGTCTATCGGTGCTTTGGCTGCCATATTTGCGATTGGTGGGTTTCGTCTCAATTTGACGCCCTCGGCGCCCGTGGGCCTTTGGCGCATAGAACCATTGAACCGGTCGCCTGAAATCGGCGACCGCATATTTGTCTGCTTGCCGGACGGACCTGCCGTCAGGCTCGCGCTCCAAAGGCACTATCTGCCACGTGGGCTATGCCCGTCTGGCGGCAGTCCGCTGATCAAGTCGGTGGCCGCCACCGGAGGTCAGACGGTTACGATTGTCGATCACGTCCAAATCGATGGGCAGCGTCTTTTGGGCTCGCTGGTGCTTTCGGCCGACGCGGCCGGAAGAGTCATGCCGCGCTATGCCGGCGGGATTGTGGGCAACAATACGGTTTATCTCCATTCAGATTTCCAAGGATCTTATGACTCGCGCTATTTTGGGCCTGTGCCAACGGACGGTGTCCTTGGCCTTGCCATCGAAGTTCTTACCTTTTCGCCATGACGCCTTTTTCGTAGCAATTTTCGCACTGGCAGCGGCTACCGTGGGCGCTGTTGGGTGGAGCGGATATGTGGCTCTGCTTCCTGCGGCCGCCATTTTTCCGGCACTTTGGGCTTTTGCGCCTTCAAGACTTGGCTCAGGCCTGGTGGCAGCGGCCTATTTCTTGGTCGGGTCCCGGGGTCTTCCAATCGGCGTTGCGCGCTACTTCGATGCGCAGATTGCACTGGGAATAGGGCTTTGGGTCGTGGCGGCTGTGCCCTTCGTTGCCGTCCATGCCACACTATGGACGCCCCAGGCACGGTGGCGCCCCGTTCGCTACGCGCTTGTTCTTTTGGTGATGGCGGTGCCGCCATTGGGGATTGTTGGGTGGGGCAGCCCACTTACGGCAGCAGGTGCCTTGTTTCCGGGCTGGGGCTGGTTCGGTCTAGCGACAATGGCATTGTTGCTGCTCGGCATGACGACCAGGATATGGCCGGTCATGTGCGTCATCCTGGGAGCTCTTACAATCGCGTCAGCGGCGACTTGGTCCGCGCCGCAGTCCTCGCTTGGCTGGCTTGGCATCGACACCAAATTCCCGGTCTCAGTAACGGGGCGGCACGCCGATTATGCGCAGCAGCGAGAAACCATCCGACTGGTGCGACTAGCGGCCAAGCAGGGGGCTAAAGTCGTCGTGTTGCCCGAAGGCGCACTTGGGATCTGGACCACTACCACGGAGCGGTTATGGCGTCGGGAGTTGGCTGCAAGCGATGTTATCGTGCTTGGTGGCGCCACTGTCGTGACGCCGGGCGGCTATGACAATGTCATGGTCGGGATCACACCGAGCACTGCAGATGCCCTCTATACTCAGCGCATGCCGGTACCGGTATCGATGTGGCAACCGTGGACGCAGGGCGGTGCGCGCGCAGGGTATTTCGCACAACCCGTGATCGAGATCGCGGGAATGCGCGTGGCGCCACTAATTTGTTATGAGCAATTGCTGGTTTGGCCGGTCCTGCAGTCCTTCTTGCAGGCTCCTGATGCACTGGTCGCAATTGGCAATGGCTGGTGGGCTGGCGGTTCGGGCATAGTCGAAGTGCAGAATGTTGCCGTTATGGCCTGGGCGGCTCTACTTGGTCTTCCGTTGGTGCAGTCGAGGAATGCATGACGGGTGGCCTCAGGAGCATTGGTCGACTGGCTTCCGGCTCGTTATGCGAAAATCAGCCCGTTGGGTTGATCTATTTCCGAGGAAGGGGATAATAATTGTAGAAAGTTATAGCACATCATCCAGATCAATAAAAAGAAAATATTCGCATAATCTAGATTATGGAGCGGCGAAAATATACTGAAATCGACTTCAGAGGTAAGCCTAGATATCACTTTAGGGTTCGCCGCCAAAAATGGATGTCGTCTAGCAGTTTTGGGGCCGTTACCGGCCGGTCCGGTGTTGGGGCACGCAGCGCGGTAACCGGACCCAACGCAGACGCTGGGATGCATAATGCTCCAGGACGCGCCTACGGGTTCTCGAACGTTGGGCTAAACTTGCGGAAACACGACCTTGGAGGCGAGCATCCAGACGGCCATCGCGACCATCATCAGGTTTTCGGTGAGCGACACAAAGCCGAGCGGCACATTGCTCGAGCCGCCAACGCAGGCGCATTTGAGTTCACGCCGATCGATATAGACCGCCTTGAAGACAGACGCCGCTCCCACGGTACCGATGAAGAGCGCAACAGGGACCGAAAGCCAGATGAGCGCCCCAGATATCATCAGGAGCCCCGCGAGGGCCTCTGCGTAGGGGTAAATATAGCTGTAGGGCACCCATCGTCGTGCAAGAAGGTCGTAGTTGAGAAACATGGTGCTGAACTGTTCGACATCCTGAAGCTTGAGGAGGGCAAGGGCGACCATCGAGAAGCTGATGAGCCATTCCAGAGTGCGCACCACGAAAGGCGTTCCATAGGCTGCATAGCTGGTCGCAACGGCGGTGAGAGCCATGAGTACAAACAACACAATGACCGGGCGATAGCTGGTGGCTTCGGGGTCAGCGACAGGCTTGCCGAGGAAGCGTCGCAGATCGTCATGACCGCCAATCCTGGAGCCGTCGATAAATGTCTGCGGCGTGGTTTCAACCCGATGCTCTCGCTTGAAAGCGTCGGTTTCTTCCCTGGTTTTGAGGTGATGGTCCTCCACGGTGAAGCCCGACCGTTCAAGGAGATCTTTTGACTTCAGGCCATAGGGGCAAACGTGGGATGGCATGACCATACGATATAGGGAAGCTCGGGGTGAGCCGGTCGCTTGCTGTTCGGACATGATGGGTCTCTCCGTTGGCGCCAGTCGAATAGTAGTCGCCTGTCATAGGTAGAGTGCGGAGCAGCAGTAGAAGTTCCACCTTTCCTGGACTTAGCGGCGAATACAGCGCTTCATTCGGCCAATTGTGCAACCTTACCACGTGGAAAGGTCATTTCCCCATCGGACAATGATGGAGGATCCGATGAAATACGGCCGCTTTTTCCTAATGATCGCCACATCGACCGTCGTGATGTTCGGTCTGATGTACCTCAATACCTATCTCTTCAGCCATGTGTTCTGGTCGGAGACGCGTGCCTGGATGGCGCTGGTGATGGGCGGGGCCATGGCAGTGATCATGCTGGCCTTCATGCTCTCCATGTACAAGAACAAGACGCTCAATATTGCCATCTTCGCGGGTGCCGCTGTGATTTTCGGACTCTCGCTATGGTTGGTGCGCAGCCAGGTCACCGTCGACGACAGCGACTATATGAGCGCAATGATCCCGCACCATTCCATCGCCATCATGACCTCGTCGCGGGCGGGTATCGAAGACGGCCGCGTGCGCAAGCTGGCCGACGAGATCATCTATGCCCAGGACAAGGAAATTTCGGAGATGAAGTACCTGCTGGCCTCGATCGCCGAAGACGGCAAACAGCCGGCCGATCCGAAAACGCCTGCGCCGCTGGTCGAGAGCGTCGACGCTGCCCTGGCCAGCGCCGAGGTTGCGGTACTCGATCCAGAGTTTCTGAGTCCCGAAGAGATTTCAGCGGCCTTGTCCGCTGAGGCCCAATGTACATTCTTGTACACCGAAGACAGCAAGCCGGCGCTGGCAATCGGTCCGAGCAACACCGGCACCATCGCAGCGGTCAAACTGTCTGGCAATGTGGTGCGGATCGAGGGTGACAGCATGGGCGCGTTTGCCGCTGGCGACCTCAGTCTGACCCTTGCCGGTCGGGATGGCCAAGACATAACAGAGCTGGCGGACCAGGATCTTCCCGAAGTGGTCATGGAGCTGGCGATCGGCGATCAATTGCGGGCGGGCTATCTGGGCTATCTGCGCTGCCAATAGAGGGAATGGATTGGCGGTGGGTCACCGCCGATCCGTCCGATCAACCGGTGGCCGCAGCGGCGCTCAACTCGAACCTGTCGGTCAGAATGACACCGGTGAGGCAGCGCCGGGCCGTGACCAGTGCCGCCGCCGCGTCAACAAAGCCTGGAGGCCCGGCGATATAGACCTGACCTGACAGCAGGTCGCAGTCGAGCTGGCTGATGGCCTCGGCCAAAGGCGATGCAGATGAGTTTGGCGCAACAGCGCCGGTCGTGATCGCTTGGTAGGTGAACCGGCTGTCAGCCTCGGCCGCGCGGGTGAAGAGGCCATTGAGATAGAATCCGTCGTGCTGGCGCGCAAAGGAGACAAGATGCACACGCCGGCCGTCGTTTGAGTTCAAAATCGACTGCACGGGTGCGTGGCCGGTCGAGGCGGCGATCGCCAGGATTGGCCCCGCAACCCCACCGGCGCCAATGGCACTTCCGAATGGCCCGGAAACGCGGACAACGTCGCCCAGCTCACGCTCACTGGCCAGGATGCCGGAAGCGCGTCCACCGGCTATGGCGCGAATGTGGAACTCCAGATGCAGAGCCCCCTGCTCGCTGGCCACCGAGTAGCTGCGGGTGATGCCAGGCGCCAGTTCGATTTCGAAGAACTGGCCGGGCGAGAAGGCAATCGCTTCTTCGGGACGCAGGACCAGCCGATAGATTTCGGGCGCAATGGTGTGGAGCGCTACGATCCGGGCCTGGGCACCGGCGACGACCTGTTCATTGCTCCAGGCAACGGCGACGTCCGTCAGCGGCACAGCGCGGCAGGCCAGAATGTATCCCGAGTCCCGTTCCGCAACGTCGAGAGCGAAAGGCGAGTGTTCGCGCATCATGACCTTGCCCGAAAGCAGGCGGGATTTGCACGCCCCGCAGCGGCCAGACCGGCAGCTATGGGGAAACTGCACACCAGCGTCGAGTGCGGCTTCGAGCACGGTTTGCTCTTCGGTCACGGTGACGCGTGCTTGCACCTGGGGAAGGCGGAGCGTCGTCATCGCCCGGCTCCGAACAGTACCGGCCAATCCTGGCGCAACTGCGCGCGCTGGGTGTCATGAGTGCCATAATAGACCTTGGTGCCCACCACAGTGATGGGTGCGACCCGGACGCCGGTTCGGGCCCTGGCCTCCTCGGCCACGTCCGGGCGGGCAAGGTCGTGTTCCTGGTAGGGAATGCCAAGCTGATCGAACCACGTCTTGAGCTGTCGGCAATCTGGGCAGGTCGAAGTTGTGTAGAGTTCGATGGTGGGGGCGGACAGGGATTGCATTGGTAGTCCTCCTGTTGTGGAGCTTTTGGCTCCCGTGATGGTGACGAGCGACAAAGGCGGTTCGTTCACTGCGGGTCGAGACCGATGTCCCTGAGCAGATGCGGGCTGAGGGGCGGACGTTGCTTCTTGCCGCGCAGCCAAAGCGGCAGGCGGAAACGCCGACGAGCTGGCGGTGGGGCATTGAGGTAAAATGTGAAATCTTCGAACATGATGATCTGCCGGAACATGGCGGGCCGAAGCCCGCCATGCCTGGGGTTTAGCCCACCGGCACCTCCCGCTGGGCGGCGCCACCGCGAATGAGGACAAGTGTTGCCAACGCAGCGATGGCTGCGACGACACCTGCACCCTGGAACGCTGCCTGGAAGCCCTGAAGCATTTCGGCCGCGCCGGCGCTGCCATGGCCGAAGCCGGCGGTGGAGATCACCACCATGACGGCAAGACCAATGGCCGAGCCAATCTGGTAGGTGGTGTTGATGAGGCCTGAGGCCAGACCTGTTTCCTCGGGCTTGGCGCCTGCCATGCCCGACATGGTTGCCGGGATATAGGCAAGAGCCACGCCCAACGCCGCCAGCAGGGAAGCCGGCAGAACGTTGACCACGAAGGAACCATCGAGCGGCAGGCTGGCGAAGAGGATGAGGGACGCCCCCATCAGCAATAGGCCGAGGATAAGATTGGTCTTCGGTCCGAACCGGCCGATCAGCTTGCCGGAGAAGCCCACCATCACGATCATGATCAGAACCGTCATCGGCAGGAGCGCAAGGCCACTGGCGAGGGCAGAGAGACCGAGGATCTGCTGCAGGTAGAGGTTGAGGAAGAACCAAAGCGGGATCCAGGCAGCACCCAGAAGGGCCATGACCAGATTGCCGGCGGCCAGGTTGGGCGCTTTGAAGATGCCGAGGGGCAGCAGCGGTTCGCGGCGAACGCGCTGGGCGATCAGGAAGATCACGAAGAGCGCCAGCGAAATGCCGAGCAGCGACAGGATCAGCGGCGAGCCAAGGCCGGCCGTCTCGATGGTGACAATGGCATAGACCAGTGAAACCAACGCGCCGGTGACGGTGATCGCGCCGAACCAGTCAACCTTGCCGCGTGCCCGTTCGGACTTGCGCAGGACAGCCGGGATGGCGGCAAGCACGATCAGGCCGAGCGGCACGTTGAAGAGGAAGGTCCACTGCCAGGCCATCCACTCGGTGATCACGCCGCCGAGGAAAACACCGGCCGAACCGCCGGCTGCTGCTGCTGCACCCCAGAAGCCGAAGGCCTTGCCGAGTTCGGCACCATTATGTCCAAAGAGGCGCATGACGATGGTGAGGGCCGATGGCGCAATCAGCGCGGCACCGATACCTTGCAGGGCGCGACCGGCAAGCAGGATTTCCTGGCTTGTGGCGAGCCCGGCCAGCAGAGAGGCGGCGGTCAGGATGACGAAGCCGGTCGTGAAAATGCGGCGCGCGCCGAACAGGTCGCTCAACCGACCGCCGAGCAGCAACAGGCCGCCAAAGGCGATGACATAGGCGTTGAAAATCCAGCTCAGACCGCTGGCGGAAAAGCCGAGATCGGCCTGGATGGCGGGCAGTGCCACGCCGATGATGGAGGTATCGAGGATTACGATGAATTGGGCGGCACACAGCAATGCCAGAGCGGCCCATCTCTTCGGATCCGGTATGAACTTTTGCATTGGAGTTCCCCAGAAAAGGTTTCTCGCCGATTGCGATTAACCCCGGTCTCCGGCTTCCAACGCTGGTAGAGTCAAGAGGAGTGAGGAGGAATGTTGCAAACAAAAAAGGCGGTGAAAATTCACCGCCTTGAATGATCAGTGGGTATGCGGGTCTATTTCACCCGCAATACCAAATCGAGGCTTTCTCCTGATCAGTACTTTTGGCGCCGGAGAAACAGCGAACTCTTCGATGATAGGGCAGTCCGGCCTGTCATCGCCGTAGCAATTTTCCGCCAGATGCTCAAGTGTTCGACCCATTGCCTCAAGCGCTAGCGCCTTTTCTTTCAACTTGGCGACATGCTCCAGCGCGATAGCCTTGACATCGGCACTGGCACGGCTGCGGTCCCGCCACAGCGCCAGAAGGTCTCGCATCTGTTCGACGGAAAAACCGAGGTCCCGGGCGCGATTGATGAAGCGAAGCGCATGGATGTCGTGATCGGTATAGACGCGATACCCGGCATCTGACCGGTGTGCAGGGGTGATCAGACCGATGGTCTCATAGTAGCGGATCATCTTGGTCGAGATACCCGTAGCCTTTGCAGCGTGCCCGATGTTCATTTTGCGTACTCCAGCTCAAGTGGCGCACCAGAGGCACCTGCTTCGGAGCCGGCCGGCGCTCCAAAGGAGCGCAGGCGGAGGGCATTGGCGAGCACAAAGACGCTCGACAGGGCCATGGCACCGGCGGCAAGCGCAGGAGAGAGCAGCGTTCCGGTGAACGGGAAGGCCGCTCCGGCAGCAACCGGCACCAGTGTAGCATTATAGGCGAAGGCCCAGAACAGGTTCTGCTTGATGTTGCGGATGGTGGCCCGGCTAATGGCGAGAGCCGTCGAAACGCCGCGCAAGTCACCCGACATCAGGACCACGTCCGCGCTTTCGATGGCGATGTCGGTGCCGGTACCAACAGCCAGACCGACATCGGCCTCGGCCAGTGCCGGCGCATCGTTGATGCCATCACCCACGAAGGCCAGCTTGCGACCATCCGCACGCAAACGCTTGATGGCATCGACCTTGCCTTCGGGCAACACCTCGGCAACCACTTCGTCGATGTCCAGCTGGCGGGCAATTGCCTGCGCGGTGCGGGCGTTGTCGCCGGTGATCATCGCTACCTTCAAACCCTGCTCATGGAGAGCAGCAATGGCGCTGCGGCTGGTTGGCTTAATCGGGTCGGCTACGGCGATGATGGCGGCAAGCGTGCCGTCGATGGCGGCATAGAGCGGGCTCTTGCCTTCATCACCCAACTGGCGGGCATTGCCGGCAAAGTGGTCGACTGAAATACCGGCCTTGGCTAGTGCACGATCGGCACCAACAAGAACCTTGTGGCCGTCAACCATGCCGGAAATTCCATAGCCCGGGGTGGCTTCAAACCCCTGGGGCGCTGTCAGAGACAGCTCGCCCTTTTCAGCAGCGGCAACGATCGCTTCGGCAATCGGGTGCTCCGAGAGGGTTTCAAGGCTCGCCACCTGACGCAGGATTTCAGTGCGATCAAAGCCCTCGGTCACGATCAGGTCGGTCAGTTCAGGCCGGCCCTTGGTCAGGGTACCAGTCTTGTCGAGAGCAACAACATTGACGTCACGCAGGGTCTGCAGAGCCTCGCCCTTGCGGAACAAGATACCCAGTTCGGCAGCGCGGCCGGTTCCGACCATGATCGAAGTCGGGGTCGCCAGGCCCATGGCACACGGGCAGGCGATGATCAGCACGGCAACGGCATTGACCAGGGCGAAGGTGAGCTGCGGCGACGGGCCAAACACAAACCAGACGGCAAAGGTGGCCAGAGCGATGGCAATAACGACCGGGACAAAGACCCCGGTGACGCGATCGACAAGTGCCTGGATGGGCAGCTTGGAGCCCTGGGCGGTTTCGACCATGCGGATGATCTGCGCCAGAAGCGTGTCAGCGCCGACCTTGGTGGCTTCGAATTCGAAGGAGCCGGTCTTGTTGATCGTGCCGCCAACGACTTCGTCACCCTCGCCCTTGCGGACGGGAATAGGCTCGCCGGTGATCATGGCTTCGTCAACATAGGACTCACCAGACCGCACGATACCATCGACCGGGACCTTGTCGCCGGGGCGGATTTGGATGCGGTCGCCGGCACGGACGGCCTCGAGCGGCAATTCAATCACGGCCCCGTCGCGTGCAACACGGGCGGTCTTGGCCTGCAAGCCGACGAGGCGCTGAATGGCCTGGCTGGTGCGACCCTTCGCGCGAGTTTCAAGGAGACGCCCGAGAAGGATCAGCGTCACGATGACCGCTGCCGCTTCATAATAGACATTGGCGGTGCCGGCAGGGAGCAGGCCGCCGAAGAAGGTGGAGACGACAGAGAAGCCCCAGGCGGCCGATGTGCCCAGGACGACGAGCGAGTTCATGTCCGGGGCGCCGCGCAGCAAGGCCGGAATGCCCTTCTGGAAGAAGCGCAGGCCAGGTCCGAACAGGACGACGGTGGCCAGGATGAACTGCAGGTAGTGGTTGGTCTGCATGCCGATGGTGTTCATGATGAACATGTGCACCGCCGGAATGAAGTGCGAGCCCATTTCCATAACAAAGAGCGGCGCGGTCAGGACCGCTGAAAGGCCGAAGGCCCAGCTGAGCTTGCGCGCCTCAGCCGCCTTGCGATCGCTGGCGGGCTCCGGTTCGGCACCGGCCTCGGACGCGACCTGACGCACGTCATAGCCGGCCTCCTTGACCGTGGCTTCGAGCGCGGCGCGTGTGACCAGGCCACCAGCCGCACTAATGGTTGCCTTTTCGGTGGCGAGATTGACGCTGGCGCTGATGACGCCGGGAACGGCGGAGAGGGCCCGCTCGATGCGTCCGACGCAAGAAGCGCATGTCATGCCCTCGATTTCGAGTTCAAAGCTTTCGGCGCTGGTTTCGTAGCCGGCCGAGTTGATGGCGGCGATGATAGCGCTCGGTTGCACAGATCCATCTGTTTCGACACTCGCCCGCTCGGTGGCCAGGTTAACAATGGCCTTGATCGTACCGGGGACGGCGGCAATCGCCTTCTCCACCCGCAGCACGCAGGAGGCGCAGGTCATGCCTTCAATGGGGAACTCGAAACTGGATCCGGAAGAGATGGTGTCCGTAGACATTTTGCAGTCCTTTCATTTCGACTGCCATTCCATCTGGGGCTTCCAACGTTGGTAAGGTCAAGCGCTTTTTTGCGAGAAAAGTCCTAGACTAAAAAAACTGCAGATCGGGCCTTGACCCTCCCACCGTGGGAAGAACGATCTTCCATCGTGTCTCAACCAGAAAGGACACGACATGTATAACTTCACTGTCTCCGACATGACCTGCGGCCATTGCGCATCGACCATCGAAAAGGCCGTCAAGAGCACCGACCCGACTTGCGAAATCAAGATCGACGTCGCTGCTCGCAAGGTGCAGGTGGAAACGGCCCGCCCCGTACAGGACATCGCCGAGGCCATCAAATTGGCAGGCTATTCCGGCACGCTGGCCGCCTGATTGCGCCAGATCAATTCATCCGGGCAGAGCGGTCATATGGTCGCTTTGTCCGGCTTGCCATCTCGCGGCCAGAATGTCCGCACACTAAATGACCGACTTCTGAGGATAGAAAGGCTGCTTATGCTGATCACCCGACGCACATTCGCCGTTGGCACCCTGAGCCTCCTGGGTGGAGCCGCCGCGATGCCGGCGCTGGCGCAAGCCGCAGCCCCGGTAATCTCAATCAAGAAAGATCCCTGGTGTGGTTGTTGCACCGGTTGGGCACGCCACCTTGAGCAAGCCGGATTTGCGATCGACGTGGAAGAGATCGAGGAGATGGAGACCGTCAAGGACACTCTCGCGGTTCCCACCGAGCTTCGTTCATGCCACACGGCGACAATTGACGGATACGTGATTGAAGGTCATGTGCCGGCCGAGGCTGTCATTGCCCTGCTCGATCAGCGCCCGCAGATCCGGGGTCTGGCCGTTCCTGGCATGCCCATTGGTTCACCAGGGATGGAAGGTCCGGCGGGGAGCGACCCCGATGAGTACGACGTGATGGCATTTGACGGCTCGGGTGATTTGGTCTTCATGCGGTTCGCCGGTCACCAACGTGTGTAACCCTTGACCCAGCCCGATAGCGGGACGAGATGAAAACGAAGTCATTCATCGAGCACAAATGACGCGGATAGTTCAAGCACTGATGACCTTGTTGATGGCGCTGACGCTCAACGCCTCGATGGTCTTTGCTTCGACGGGGCATGCCGCAACGCATCACGCCGAGACGACCATAGCCCAACCCTGCGACCATCATGGTCATGGTCCAAAAAAATCAGGCCATGTGAACGAACTGGCAGCCGAGGACTGTGCTCAGCAGATCTGCCCCTCCTGTGTGGGCTTGCCACTGTCTCTTGCCGCCGAATTAGGCTTTGCCACGTCTCGAATTGCCGCGCTTCCGAGATTGACCCAAAGGTCTCCGCGCTGGCAGCCACCACTGTTCCGGCCGCCTATCCATATCTGAAGCTCCGTTGATGGCCTCCGGGCCGACCCCTCTTTCAGATATTGGAGTTTTCCATGAGCACTCTGCTCTCCCGTCGCGCCTTTGTTGGCGCATCCCTCGCCCTTGCCGGTAGCGTGGCCCTGCCGCGCTTCGCGCTGGCTCAACAATCAACTCCCCGCACTCTGGTTGCCGAGCGGCGCGTCATTGATGTGCTGGGCAAACCGGCAAACGTCTTCGGCATTCGTGCCCACGACGGGCGACAAGGTTTGTTCCTGCCTGCCGGCGAACGCTTTCTGGTCGACCTCGAAAACCAGATCGGCGGCGAAACCATCATCCACTGGCACGGCCAGGTCCCCGATCCCGCTCAGGACGGCGTATCCGACACCGGCTATGTCTCCCCGCTGGCTGCAGGGGAAACCCGGTCCTTCGACTTCCCGGCGCGCAGCGGGACGCACTGGATGCACTCCCATCACGGGCTGCAGGAACAGTCGCTGCTCGCCGCGCCGCTCGTCGTTTACACCGCCGAGGACGAAAATGCCGATATGCAGGATGAAACCGTTCTGCTGCATGACTTCTCGTTCCGCGCGCCCGATGAAATCCTTTCTGAGCTGACGGGTGGTCAAAGCGGTGGCCACGACATGCACAACATGTCGGGCAGCGCCATGCCCATGGATGGTGGGATGATGATGGGCGGCATGGACCATGGAATGATGTCCATGGATCTCAATGACGTTGCATACGACGCCTTCCTTGCCAATGATAGAACGCTTGACGACCCGCAGGTCATCCGCACGGAGCCAAATGGCAGTGTCAGGTTGCGCCTGATCAATGGCGCAACCTCAAGTGCTTTCTGGATCAATCTCGGTGATGCCCAAGCCACTGTTCTGGCTGTGGACGGCAACGACGTCGAGCCGATCACCGGCAGTCGCTTCCCGATGGCGGCTGCCCAGCGGCTGGACCTGCTGATCGACATGAAGGGCAAGTCCGTGGTTCCGGTGTTAGCTCAGGTCGAGGGCCTTACGGACCGCACAGGTGTCATCCTCGCGGTCAATGGTGCCGTGATCCCGAAGGTGTCGAGATACGCGGAGCAAGCCGAGGGGCCGGTCGATCTGTCCCTGGAAGAAAGACTGATCTCGCGCCATCCACTTGCGTCCAGGGCAGCCGACCGGACGATCCAGACCATGATCATGGGGTCAATGGCGCCCTATGCCTGGAACCTGGATAATGCCCCTTGGCCCAACCGCCGCCCTCTAACAGTGGCCGAGGGCGAGAGGGTGACTCTCGAGATCATGAACCATTCGATGATGGCCCACCCCATGCACCTGCATGGTCATCATTTCCAGGTCACGTCGCTCAACGGGCGGGCCTTGAACGGCGCGGTGCGCGACACCGTTCTCGTGCCGCCCATGGCCACGGTCGGCATCAGCTTCGATGCTGATAATCCAGGACGTTGGCTGTTCCACTGCCACAACCTCTACCACATGGCCACTGGCATGATGACCGAAGTGGTTTACGGCTGACGCCCAGCCTCCGAGCTCTCTGCTCCGCCCGCTCCGTCAATCCGATGGGCGCGGCGGAGCAAGATGTGCGTCCCGACCAGGAGCACAGTGGGCCAGAGCATGGTGTTGACGATGTCCTTTGCCGAGCCACCAAGTTCGGCTGTGGACGGACCATGATGGAAGATGTCCACGGCCTCGTTGACCAGCTCAAACGCGAGCACGGTCGCCCAGGGGAGCCAGAACCAGCGTCCCCGGGACAAAGTCAGGAAGACGACCAGATAGATCGCCAGCCCCAGGTGAATGTGAAGCGCGTCCTTGCTGAGGTGCAAAAGCTCGCTGAGATTAGTCTTAAGCGCGTTGAGCATGGTAGGCCCTCCTTAGTCGGACCTAGCATTGCGACCTTACCGACACGTTAGGGAAGGCACCTAACCACCGAAGCCTCCCGACGAGCTACCCCTTGGTTCGTTTAGCTCCCCATGCGACAAGTTGTGTCTGGACCCCGCGCATGATTTTCGCCAGAGTATTCACGTTCACAAACGCTGCTCGGTGCACCATCTTGCGATCGATCATACAAATGCTGACGAGCCTTGTGCTGGCGATGGTCGTTGTTGGTATAACTCTGGTGCCAATGTGGCAGGTGATTGGCCATGCCAGTGAGCCCCAGCATTCGGTAGCAGAGGTCGCCGACACGTATGTCCATGCCGTAAAAGCTAAGGTCGGCGTACATGCGGTCGGTCACCATTCGACTGCCGATCATGCACACGAGTTGCCAATATTGGGGCTGGCTGACCTGGCCCATGTGGTGCCGTCAAGTAAGCGCTGGGACCCACCTACGCCCTTGAATGGCGATGGCACTGCCCCCTCTGATCCCGAGCAGCCTCCGCAACACATCTGAGCACTCACTGGGGAACGATAAAGTTCCCTTAAGTTGTGCCTGATGTGAGGTTGAATCATGCGAATTTTTGCGCCGCTTTGGCGCAGTCGACTCGTCCGGTGGGCGATTTGCAGGAACGGACATTCCGCCCGGGTCCTGTGGGCCGATGCCATGGCCACGCGGCAGTTGTTGGCTCTGACAGGATCGCATTACTGCTCGCGCGAACAGGTCTTCGCCTCTTCGGTGTCGGGTGTCAGGCCATGAGACGTGCGTTTGCTCTGCATCGTCATTCACGGTGGCGGCATCTTGTTTGGCTGCCCGCAATTGTCCTTTTGACATTGGTCGTGGGCCTGATGTCGCACGTGCTTTTGACGAGGATATTTCCGCAACAGATTTCGCCGGCACTTCGCGGCTCCATGGAGCTAGATGGCTGGACGGTATCGGCAGTTGCGACCTCCAGGCAATCAGCGCTTGCGGTAGACCTCCAATTCATCTCGAAGGATGAGGACAATATGTCGCCGCCACCTTGGCCCGTCGTCTCTGCAGTCATGCGCGAACATGGCATGACCGAGCGTTTTCAAACGCGAGCACTCGGCCCTACCCGCTTCGTGGCCACTCTGGAATCGCCCATGCCTGGAGCGTGGACGATCCAGGTCGAGGCAGACGGCGCCTCACTGCAATTCCCTTTCAAGGTTCGCTGAACCACAATTACGAAGGTTGTCATATGAAACGACGCCATTTTCTCGCTGGCCTGGCGGCCATATCGGCTTCGCCGATCACCCTTAATGCCACACTGGCCCAACAGGTGGCTGTTGATCCGGATGCCCGGCTTTATGCTGGCATTCATGGGGAGGCCTTCGATATTCCGCCCGTCGATGTGAGCTTGATCCGATCGGGTTTCCGACGCCAATTCATTGACTACAAGACAACTGAGCGCCCCGGCACAATCGTTGTCGATACCGAGCACCGCTATCTCTATTTGGTCGGGGAAGGTGGCAGCGCCATACGCTATGGCGTCGGCGTTGGACGCGAAGGTTTCACTTGGTCCGGGCGCGGCGAGATCCGCCTAAAGCGCGAGTGGCCCACATGGACCCCGCCCGCTGAAATGATTGTGCGGCAGCCTGAACTCGAACCTTACCGGAACGGGATGGCCCCAGGATTAGACAACCCACTTGGAGCGCGGGCGCTCTATATCTTTCAGGACGGGCGCGACACACTATATCGCGTCCATGGGACCAACGATCCTGCCACGATCGGTGTGGCAGTGTCGAGCGGATGCGTTAGGCTGCTCAATCAAGATGTCATCGACCTTTACAACCGTGTTCCGGTGGGGAGCCAGATCGTGGTTCAGCAAGCGGTATGAACACATTTGCGCGACATCTGATAATCCTCGCCCTTGCTGCTTCCGCGGTGCTGCTCTTCGGCTGGCTGCGGACTGAGTGGGACCCGATGCATCGCTGGAACAGAGCGTTCGGTGACACCGCCTTTGTGCTGATTTCCCTGACCATGGCTCTGGGGCCGATCGTGGCGCTGCTTCCAGGCGCTTCATTCCTTCTTCCTTGGCGTCGAGAGCTCGGCATTTACTTCGGGGTCGCGGCAACTGTTCACACGCTCATAGTTCTGATTGGCTGGCTTGACCTCGATATCTGGCGGCTCAGCGGCTTCGCATTCCATCCGGCGCTTCAACGCTACGTGCTGGCGGAGCACGGTCTTGGTCTCGGGAACTGGATTGGGGTGTTTGCCTTGATCCCGTCAATCGGCTTGGCATTTATCAGCAATGATCGTGCACTTGCCTTTTTGGGGCCAAGAACGTGGAAATGGCTTCAGTCGGCGGCTAGTGGAGTATGGATCCTCGTCGTGCTTCACGCCGGATATTTTCTCGTTATGCATTTCCAGCATTTTCATCGGCCAGAACCCCCGCCTAACCCGGTCACTTGGTTTGTCGTCGGTCTTACGTTGTCTGTGCAGGTTCTGCGCTGGTCCGCGACCTATGTGGTCTGGCGCAGAGGTATCGCGGGGCGCCGCAAAGCGCCGACCGGCACGCCTGATGTACGCGGAACGGGCACCCTGTGACAAAGCAAAACCAGATGTAACTTTAGTACCCTGGATGTGTCATTTGAGAAGGTCCAACCAAAGGCGATCACGGTAGTTCGATTGCCAGCCTGGTCTACCGTGCCAGTCCTAGCGCTGGCACGGTAGACAAGGGGGGCGCATTCGGTGTCCTCGTGCCAAATTCTGCCAAAGGGCCAGACAAGTCCTCATCCCCGAGGTGGACAGCGGCGTAATCCTGGAGAAACAGCATCGATGAGGCTGGACTCGCGCTTGTCGAGCATCCTGACGCCCCCCGCCGTGGCCACCACCTTATCGTCCGCATGCGCCGCCCCCCCGCTATTTGATCCTGGCGGATCGCAGGCGCAGCGAATTGCCAATCACACTCACCGAAGACAGCGCCATGGCCGCCGCCGCAATGGCCGGAGACAGAGTCAGCCCGAACACCGGGTAGAGGACTCCAGCCGCGATGGGGACACCGGCCGCATTATAGACGAAGGCCAGGAACAGGTTCTGGCGGATGTTCTGCATGGTGGCGTGCGACAGGCGCTTTGCCCTCGCAATGCCGATCAAATCGCCATTGAGCAAGGTCACGCCAGCACTTTCCATGGCCACATCGGTGCCGGTGCCCATGGCGATACCGACATCAGCCGCCGCAAGGGCCGGTGCGTCGTTGACACCATCGCCAGCCATGGCGACGACCTTGCCCTGGCTTCTCAGATGCTCGACCACTGCACTTTTGCGCTCGGGAAGGACATCGGCTTCGACATTGTCGATCCCGAGCTTTGCGCCGACTGCCTTGGCGGTGACAGCATTGTCGCCCGTCATCATGACCACACTCATGCCCTGGCTCCGCAGGTCGGCAAGCGCTTCTGCGGTCGTGGCACGGATTGGATCGGCTATCCCTAGGGCGCCAGCGACATTGCCGTCGACCGCGACGAGAACGACCGTCGCCCCCTCGGCGCGTACATCGTCGGCGCGGGATCGCCAATTGCCCAGTTCCACGCCCTCGGCATAGAGATACTTTGCGCTGCCGATCAGAACCCGGCGGCCTTCGACTATGCCCGTCAGGCCTTTGCCGACAGGAGAGTCAACGTCACTCGGCGCAGAGAGGTTGAGTGTGCGATCCTCCGCTGCGGCAACGATGGCCACGCCAAGAGGATGTTCGCTAGCGCGTTCGAGACTGGCAGCAAGCGTCAAGAGCTGGGTCCCGTCAAAACCATCCGCAGGTATTACCCGCGTGAGGCTTGGACGGCCCTCCGTCAACGTTCCGGTCTTGTCGACCACGATCGTGTCGATCTTTTCCAGCCGCTCCAGGGCCTCGGCATTCTTGATCAGGAGACCCAGCTGAGCGCCCTTGCCCACGCCCACCATGATGGACATAGGCGTGGCCAGACCTAGGGCACATGGACAGGCGATGATCAGAACTGAAACTGCGGCGACCAGGGCGTGCGCCAGGCGAGGTTCGGGGCCCCAGACCATCCAGGCCAGGAAGGCGAGGAGAGCTATGACAATCACCAAAGGCACGAACCAACCCGAAACCTGGTCGGCAAGCCGCTGAATTGGCGCCCGCGAGCGTTGCGCTGCTGCGACCAGTTGAACGATGCGCGACAGCATGGTGTCGCGCCCGATTTCGGTGGCCTGCATGACCAGGCCGCCGGAGCGGTTGATCGTTCCGCCGATCAGCCGCGCGCCCTCGGCCTTGGTGACCGGCATTGATTCTCCGGTGACCATGGATTCATCGACGGCACTCCGCCCCTCCAGGACGGTGCCGTCGACCGGCACTTTCTCGCCGGGCCGAATGCGCAGATGGTCGCCGACCATCACCGCGTCGACCTCGACTTCCTCGTCGGATCCATCCGGTCGGATGCGCCTCGCAGTCTTAGGTGCGAGACCGAGCAAGGCTTTCATCGCGCCCGAGGTCTGTTCACGGGCCCGGAGCTCAAGAACCTGTCCAAGAAGCGCCAAGGCCGTGATGACCGCGGCGGCTTCGAAATAAACCGGAACGGCGCCATCCATTCCGCGCATGGATGATGGGAAGATGTCCGGCACCAAAGTTGCCAGCATCGAATAGAGCCAGGCCACGCCAATACCCATGGCGATCAGCGTGAACATGTTCAGGCTACGATTGACCACGGACGCAGCCCCGCGCTGGAAGAAGGGCCATCCGGCCCAGAGAACGACGGGCGTGGCCAGAACAAGCTGGATCCAGTTGAGCGCCTGACCAGGAAGAACCCCATGCAGATCAACCAGATGCGCGGTCATCTCCAGGACGAAGACCGGTGCGGCGAGCGAGGTACCGACCCAGAAGCGCAACGTCATATCGCGTAGCTCAGGGCTAGGAGCATCGTCGGCCGTGGGCATTTCCGGTTCCAGCGCCATGCCGCATATGGGGCATGAGCCAGGCTCTGACCGCCGGATCTGCGGATGCATAGGACAGGTCCAGACAGTGCCTTCGGCTGCTGGTCCTGCCTTTGCCGGCGCCGCCGCTACATACTGCTCTGGATTGGCCTTGAACTTGTCGTGACAGTTCTGCGAGCAGAAATAGAAGGTTCGTCCGTCGAAAGTGGCCTGAAACACGGCTGTCGACGGGTCCACATCCATGCCGCAAACGGGATCCTTGGTCATGGTTGGCGGCGACTTGTTTTCGTGCTGATGCGACGCGTGACCATGCGCATGGGCGTGATGGTGGGCGTGATCGTTTGACATGGTGGCACCTCCCAGAGCTGGCAGCTTGCACCTTCCAACGGGGGTAAGGTCAATCTGGCTCTGCGCTTTTGTTGGCCTCGGCCTTTGTGCTTGCGACATTCGCCTGGAGACGTCGGATAACGAGGTCTGCCGCTTAGCGAAGCTTGGCGTTGTAGCAAACCACGACCTTTATCGTTCAGGTTTGCGCCGCCGATAGATAGATCGATACGGTCCGCGATTGAAGTTGTCGCCTTCTCGACCGGATTGATTCTTGGCTGAGTGGCCGCTGATATAACTCCCAACCGAAGGCAATTAGGGAGGCCGGCGAGCGACCTCCCTCCATCATCACTGGGCGGCTTCAATCTTGACCACAGTGATCTTGCCGTTGACCCGGTCTGCCTCGAACACAACCTGATCGCCGATGGCGAAGGACTTGAGGAGGGTCGGGTCGGCCATCGTGAACACCATGGTCATGGCGTCCATGCCCAGATTCGTGATGGCGCCGTGCTTCAGTGTAATTTTGCCTGGAGCTTCATTTATCTTCTTTATCTCGCCCTGGACTGGAACGGTGGCGGCCAGGACTGAGGCCGGAAGAAGAGCGAACAAGGCAGCGATGAAGAGTTTGCGCATTTGCGTTTTCCTTTGTGAGAACTACTGAACGATTATGGTGCCGAACATTCCGGCTTCGCGGTGGCCTGGAAGTAGGCAGGAAAAGTCGAATTTACCTGCATTGGTGAACTTCCAGGTAATTTCACCAACCTTCTTGGGCTCAATACGCGCGGCGTTTGGATCGTCATGCTCCATGTCCGGATTTTTGGCCATTTCCATGCCGTGCTTGAGATTGGATGCCAGATCGGCGAAGACCAGCTCATGGTCGAGTTCGCCATTGTTGCGGATGACAAATTTGACCTGCTCCCCAGCTCTAATCTTGATCTGATTTGGCACAAAGGCCATGCCGCTCCCGGTCTCTCTCATCGCGACGAGGATGATCCGAGCGGGTTTAGATGGATCACCGGGTTCGCCATACACCAGCGCTTCGTCATGTGGGTGTCCTTGGTCCGCCATTGCTGGATTGGTAATGGCCATCAACGCCATCACTGCAACTGTCAGATATCTTCTCATTCGCATCTCTGTGATTAGTGGTTGGAGTGGTCGGTGCCAGGCTTGACCACCTGGACTTCTGTCGTTGTCGAAGCATCAAACTGCGGTGAGGCCGCCCGTTCGATCGCCTGGGACTCGCCTGTCCATTCGTAGGAGACGGTCCCGGCCGGGTGCTCGAACCAACCCGGATCTGAGTAGTCATGAGTCGCGAGGCCCTCGCGAACTTTTACGACCGAGAACATGCCCCCCATCTCGACCGCACCGAACTGGGCCCAGCCTGTCATCATCGGCAAGGTGTTGTCGGGTATCATCATCTCCATCTCTCCCATCTCGGCCATGCCAGAGGCTCCCATGGACATGTAGTCAGGAACGAGCGCTTGAATTTTCTGGGTGAGATCATCACGATCGGCTCCGATCCAGGTACGGACGTCATGACCCATGGCGTTCATGGTATGGTGGGACTTATGGCAATGGATGGCCCAGTCGCCGGGTTCGTCCGCCACGAAATCGAAGGCGCGCATTTGGCCAACAGCGCAGTCGATCGTGACTTCAGGCCATGCGGCCTCTTCGGGCACCCAGCCTCCATCGGTGCAGGAGACCTTGAAGTCGTATCCGTGCATATGGATCGGATGATTGGTCATTGTGAGATTGCCAAATCTGACCCGTACCTTGTCGCCTTTGGCCACCACGAGTGGGTCGATCCCGGGGAAGGCTCGGCTGTTCCATGTCCAAAGGTTGAAGTCTGTCATGGTGTTGACCTTCGGCAGGTAGGCCCCTGGCTCGATGTCATAAGCATTGAGCAAGAACACGAAGTCGCGGTCCACCCGGCGGAATGCCGGATCCTTGGGATGGACGACGAAGAAACCCATCATGCCCATGGCCATCTGGACCATTTCGTCGGCATGAGGGTGGTACATGAATGTTCCGCTTTTCCTCAGTTGGAACTCGTAGACGAAGGTTTTGCCGGGTGGGATATGCGGTTGGGTGAGCCCTCCCACCCCATCCATTCCGCTCGGCAGCAACTGGCCATGCCAGTGGATGGTGGTATGCTCGGGCAGTTTGTTGGTGACGAAAATGCGGACATAATCGCCCTCGACTGCTTCGATCGTTGGCCCTGGCGATTGACCGTTGTAGCCCCAGAGATGGGCCACCATGCCCGGCGCGATTTCGCGAACGACCGGTTCTGCGACCAGGTGGTATTCCTTCCAGTTTTGCTTAATCCGCGGTCGGAGCGTCCAGCCATTGAGTGTCACAACCGGGTTGTAATCGGGTCCACTCGTTGGGATTACAGGCGGCTGCA
The DNA here is from genome assembly GCF_042181575.1 of Devosia polycyclovorans. Lineage (GTDB taxonomy): Bacteria > Pseudomonadota > Alphaproteobacteria > Rhizobiales > Devosiaceae > Devosia > Devosia polycyclovorans. The sequence goes on from NZ_CP170084.1 coordinate 61,306, forward strand.
TCACTGCTTCCGTCATCGTCTCCGCCTCGGGGATGGAGGCCGCTTGCGCCCTCCCGGTGTCCGCCGTCAGCACCAATGGCACAGATTTGAGGTTGTGATTTAAGGAGGATTTGGGCTTCGTCGTAGTGACGAAGGAACGAAGATGAAGCCCAAATCCTCCTTGAAAAAATCGCCCTCCAAGGCTCCCGCGGAGCGGGTGGTGAAGGATATCCGGCGTGCGACGCGTCGGCACTTCTCGGCCGAAGACAAGATCCGGATCGTGCTGGAAGGCTTGCGCGGCGAGGACAGCATTGCCGAGCTGTGCCGCAAGGAAGGGATCGCCCAGAGCCTGTATTACACCTGGTCGAAGGAGTTCATGGAGGCCGGCAAGCGGCGCCTCGCCGGAGACACCGCCCGCGCTGCGACCACCGGCGAAGTGCATGACCTGCGCCGCGAGGCCCGCGCCCTGAAGGAATGCGTTGCCGACCTGACCTTGGAAAACCGCCTGCTCAAAAAAAGCATGATCGCGGATGGGGGCGACGACGAATGAGGTATCCGGCATCCGAGAAGCTCGAGATCATCCGGATCGTCGAGCAGTCGCACCTGCCGGCCAGGCACACGCTGGACCAGTTGGGCATTGCCCGCCGGACGTTCTATCGCTGGTATGATCGCTTCCTCGAAGGCGGGCCGGAGGCGCTGGAAGATCGACCATCGGCGCCGAGCCGTGTGTGGAACCGCATCGGCGATGATATCCAGGACCAGATCGTCGAGATGGCGCTGGATTACAGCGAACTGTCACCGCGCGAACTGGCGGTGCGCTTCACCGACGAGAAGCGCTACTTCGTGTCGGAAGCCACGGTTTACCGTCTGTTGAAGGCCCATGATCTGATCACCAGCCCGGCCTATATCGTGATCAAGGCCGCCGATCAGTTCCACACCAAGACCACCCGGGTGAACGAGATGTGGCAGACCGACTTCACCTACTTCAAGATCATCGGGTGGGGCTGGATGTATCTGTCGACCGTGCTCGACGACTTCTCGCGCTACATCATCGCCTGGAAGCTGTGCACCAACATGCGGGCCGAGGATGTCACCGACACGCTGGACCTCGCGCTCGAGGCCTCGGGTTGCGACAGCGCAACGGTGCTGCACAAGCCTCGGCTGCTGTCGGATAATGGCCCGAGCTACATCGCGGGTGAACTGGCGGAATATATCGAGGCCCGGAAAATGAGCCATGTGCGCGGCGCTCCGATGCATCCCCAGACTCAGGGCAAGATCGAGCGCTGGCATCAGACCCTCAAGAATCGCATCCTGCTCGAAAATTACTTCCTGCCCGGTGACCTTGAGGCCCAGATCGAAGCGTTCGTCGAGCATTATAACCACCGACGTTACCACGAGAGCCTGAACAACGTGACGCCCGCCGACGCCTACTTCGGCAGGGCCGATGCCATCATCAAACAGCGCGAAAGGATCAAACGGAAGACCATCGAACATCGGCGCTTGCTGCACCGCAAGATCGCCGCTTAATATCATCCCCAGGACGAGGCCCGCACTCCGCTAATTTACGCCGCGAGTTGTGCCAAATGTTCTGACGACGGACACGGCCAACCTACGCAACTCGCTTCATCTTGATAGACTTCGAAGTGTTGATGTCCGTGCGGCACGTCCGCTGTAACGCAACGATCGTCGGCAACGATGCTTGCAGCGCCGTCATGGGCCATGGCGAAGCTCGTCGCCATGAGCATCACGGCGACCACAACAGTCAGAGCTTTTCGAACCAATGCTCCCATCATGGACAGGAATATACCCTAGCCCGCGCATCCTGCCAGCACCCAATTGTCGCACGCGGGTAAACCGCCACAACATTGGCGTTGACTAATGGTTTTGGTGAACGGCCAATCGGTGAAACGATTCGCAATGTCCGGGCGCGGCCCCCACTTGGGGCAAACAAACAAGGGGACGAGTATGGCGACAAGCGTAAACGACCACCGAGGAGATTGCGGATAGCCACTCTTGCCATTCGTTCTGAGCTCCTACTCAAGGTCGAGCAGATACGTCGCCATATCCTCCAAGTGCTGATTCAGAAGGTAACGCGTACTACCTTGGATAACTTCTGACATGCTTCCACCAAAGACGTCCCCATCTGGCGTGACACCCGAACGCAGGGCCTGCACCAAAGTGTCTTTGTCGTAGCCTCTGGAGGCCAGAGCTTGAGGAGTTATTGGTGGGGAACTTTGTCCATCGAGCATGGCGGGGTCGCCGCCCAGTTCTTCATCTTTGGGGAGGCCTCCGGCCATGTTGCGAGGAACATGGCAGGCCGCACAGTGAGCCGGCCCCCACACAAGGTATCGTCCCCTGTTCCAGGAGGCGGACTTGTTGGAATCAGGAACATATGCGGAGGGCTTTTCGAAAAGTGTACGCCAGAGCTTTATTCCGGATCTCAGATTGAAGGGGAATGGTACTTCGTGGCTCTTGGACAACCTGTCTGAGGGCGGCGTGTCTTGGATTGCCGCCCAGAGATCTGCTAGATCGCGGTCCGTCAGCGAGGCATAGAACTCGTAGGGGAAAGCGGGGTAGTACGCCTCCCCTTCCGGGGAAACACCCTGTCGGACCGCTCGCGCGAACTGTTGAAAGGTCCAGGACCCGATCCCAACGTTGGGATCAGATGTGATGTTAGGCGCGTAGAATGATCCAAATCTAGAGTTGAGCGCGTCGCCACCCGACAGCGGCTCTCCTCCAGCACGGGTGTGACATGTGACGCAGCCAGAAAGCCGCGCCAGATAGGCACCACGCTTCGGGTCTCCGTTCCCCTGCGTCAAAGGAGTCGGCGCTGGGAGGGGCGACATTTGAAGTGCGAGCAGTGAGAGCGAAACGAGGATTATAAGAGCGACGAGGGCAGTTCTGAGCCTGAACATGGCTACCGCCTGAACTGTGAATGGCACGACGCACATGTCGCGGCAATGTCCGAGTAGATTTCGCCTACCGTGCGGATGGCGATCGCCTCTTCAGACTGCGTGGACTGAGCCGCTTCTCTGTCAGAGGTCAGGTTCGCTGCTCGCTGGGGGGCCAATCCCATGAGCCACTCGAAATCCATCGCCGCCCATTCAGTGGCAGGCCCACTCGTTACCGTTTCCTCTGCTTCTGACATTCCGTTTGCTGGTTCGAGCATGCGTTCTCCTGCCTGCCCAAGTTCCTCCCCCAGCACCCCGAGTTGATCGGCAAGCTGGCTGAACTCCTCCCACCGCGCCCATATTGCAGGCTTCGCTTCGGACGGAGGTTCAATGCTATCTGGTGGAAAAAGGTCAGTCATGGCGGGTCCGGCGTGCATGGCGATCATCTCCGCCGCTGCGATAACGGTCTCTTCGTCGCCTTGGCCAGGTGAGGATGCGATCGGCGCCAGGGCTTTGACCTGTTCGCTCAACATCATCATTCCCATCATGCGTTCGCCAACAATGCCAGTCGCACCGTTGTGGCCCAGGGCAGATATGGCTCCAATAAGGAGTATCCCGCAGGCCAAGGACCCCAGGTAAGAAATATGTCGATTCATCAGTAATCCAGTGCTGAGTTGTCAGAGCGATCTTGCGATGTGGCTCAGCAGCTCGGCGGTCTTAAGTCGTTGGACTTGATGTCGAGCCAGATGTTCGTGGCGGTGTAGGCACCGTATTGGTGGATTGCAGGCATGTTGAAATCCACTGGGTGCTCGGCTGGGCCAAGAATTAGAACGCCGCAATGAAGTGCTGTGTCGCCTTGATGATGCGAAACGTTTTCATGATGCCCGGGCTCCGAGACTGAGGAGCGTTCCTCCACCTGGTGCCGACCTCCATCGAACTGCCAGTCTCCGGCGTGCGCTCCAACGAAACCCGATAGCAAGACCACAAGAACGGCCAGGACAGTGGCTATGGTTCTGTACGTTCTCACGCGCGGTTCCCGAATTGGCGGACACTCATCCACCAGGAGTCTGGTCGGTAGAAGTGATTCTATTAATATCCCACGAGGACCATCTGCGGGGCAACACTGAACCCAGCATATTGGAGCACCGCCATGGGCGCGATTATGCTGCACTAGTCCTTGGATGGCAAACTGCGGGCCTGCTGGTAATCGCGCTCGCGCTTGGGCCAGGTGCTCTTGATGTACTCTAAAATATCCATGATCTCTTCATCTGACAGAACGTCAGCGAACGTAGGCATGTCAGTCTCGTATCCGGGAGCAATGGCTTCCAAACCATCCCGTATCATGATCAGGAGTTGCTCATCGGAGTGATGCCAGGTGTGTCCATCGGCATTGTGCGGAGGAGCGGGCAACCGGCCGCTGGGCAATCGCTGCATCCAATCGGGCTGGCCCTCCAAGTTCGTACCGTGGCAGCTCGCACAAAACTTTGTGTAGAGACCTCTGCCGGCATCTTCCGATCCGCTGCAGGCGGCGAGTATCAGCGGCAAAACGAATGCCAGCAGAAGTCCTGCGCGGCTCACTGCCCAAACGGAGCCCAACTTTCGCCACCGTTCATACTGGCGAGCACATTGCCTTTCTGCGTAACGGCGACCAGATCATCGCCATCGCTATTCCCCGCGGCGAGATGCAGGACGACATCTTCCCCCACTGGAACCGAAATCTCTTCCCATTTGCCGTCAATGCCGCGCCTCAGAAGGCCGGCGCCGACGTAGTAGGCGTACAGAGAACCCTCTGTGTCCATGTAGACGGCAGTGACAGGCACACCAGCTGGCCCGATGCGTGACCACGTAACGCCATGGTCCGAGCTCTGCATAAGGCCGTCCGTCGTTCCAGCGAACAGTTGCCCCTCTGAAGAACCCGCGGTGATGTCTATAGTCTGCTCAGGCGCCGGACCGCGCTCTACCCAGCTCGCACCACCGTCCATGCTCATTTGTACGCCGCCATAAAGGCCGTAGATCAGAGATGGGTTCACCTGGCTTACCGACATGGCGTGAAAATCAACTGGTCCATCCGCTCCGTCCGAGATGTGGGACCAGGTAGCCCCCCCATCGGTTGAACTGATGACGCCGATGTTCCCGCCGGACGCAGGATGTCCGCTGGCAAAGAGCCTTCCGTCTGGAGCAATCGAGAAACCCATGAAGTCGTCAGGTGCAGATGCGAGCTTCGCTTGGCCATCCTTGTTCACCAGGTACACGCCGTTGTGGGTTGCCAAAGCGATGCCCGACCAAGGTTCTGGCAGAAACGCCACACCATGGATGTGGGACAGTTCGGAGACGTCGACCGTTTCAGCATGAGCATGGCTCGCCCAAAAGGGGGCAGCTGCTATGAGAATTAAAGGGGAGATCCAGTTCTTCATCTACGAGCCTCGCTTAATCTTGCCCGTTCAGTTAGCTCAACAACCACAGAAGGTTTAGGGCGTGACGATAACGAGTGTGTTACAAGGCAAGTCCGCACTCATTGAGTAGGAGCAACGCGTTCTCAAAATCGTGACAAAGGCAATTTGAACCGCGCCGGCTTTGCCGGAGGCCATTTGGTCTAAGCTATGCGGCCATAGCCGGTTGATCCAGTGCGGCGTAGTAATTTGCCTCGGCTTCGGCGGGCGGGATGTTTCCGATTGGCTCGAGCAGCCGCCGGTTGTTGAACCAGTCGACCCATTCGAGGGTGGCAAACTCTACCGCTTCATAGCTGCGCCATGGGCCGCGTCGATGGATGACCTCTGCCTTGTAGAGGCCGTTGATGGTCTCGGCCAAGGCATTGTCATAAGAGTCCCCAACGCTGCCCACTGAGGGCTCAATGCCGGCCTCGGCCAGCCGCTCAGTGTACTTGATGGACACGTATTGGCTGCCTCTATCGCTGTGGTGGATCAGGCCGCCTCCATGCAATGGCCGCCGGTCATGCAGGGTCTGCTCCAGGGCGTCTAGGAAGAAACTGGCATGGGCGATCCGCGACGCACGCCATCCGACGATGCGGCGGGCATAGGCATCGATGACGAAGGCCACGTAAACGAAGCCGACCCATGTGGCGACATAGGTGAAGTCAGAGAGCCAGAGCCGATCAGGTGCCGGGGCATGGAACTGGCGGTTCACCTGATCGAGCGGACAAGGAGCCGCCTTGTCGCTGATCGTGGTGCGGACCGGTTTGTCGCGAATGACACCCTGCAGGCCGAGGTCCCGCATCAGCCTTTGCACTGTACATCGCGCAACATCGAACCCTTCCCGCTGCATCTGCCGCCAAACCTTGCGGGCCCCATAGACCGAGAAGTTCTCGGCAAAGACCCGCATGACCTCAGGCTTGAGGGCTTCATCGCGTTGGGCGCGAGCCGACAGCCGCGAGGGATCACGCTGCTGGGCAACATGCTCATGACGGGTGGAGGGGGCGACTGGCAGGACCCTGTAGATCGGCTCGACCCATAATGCCCACGATGTTTGTCGATCAAGGCGATCCTCGCTTCAGTCGGCGGCCGAGCTCCGCCTGGGCGAAGTACGCGGAGGCTTTGCGGAGGATCTCGTTGGCCTGCCGCAACTCCCGGTTCTCCCGCTCCAGAGCCTTGAGCTTCTCGGCCACATCGCTGGGCACTCCAGCACGCCGGCCACCATCGACCTCGGCCTTCTTCACCCAGTCATTCAGGGTGTGGGCCGAACAGCCGATCTTCTGGGAAACCGAAACCACGGCCGCCCAGCGCGACCAGCACCATCCGCACCGCCCGGGTTCGCACCTCGGGGGAAAACTTGTTCGTTGTCTTGCTCATCAGGCTCTATCCTACTTGGGAGTTAGAGCCTCCGACAGTCCCGGTGCGGTTCACTTCCATGGTTCGAGGTGCCTATCGCAGGAAAGATCGTGATCCTGTCATCGCCGATGTCGTCGTGCTTGCCGCTTGCGAACTTCGGGGATGTCTTCAAACCCTCGTCACCGCATTGTCGCCGAATTCGGCCCTAGTCTAATGTGCGCAGGGTTTGCCGCTACGGTTAAGTGAGTGATGACACCAACATTAAGTCGCAGGATCATTCCCATGCTGATGCTAATCGGCACATTGGCCATGGCGCTCACGGTGCAGCAGGCGACAGCTATCGGTCATTCAGAAGCAGCATGTCTCGGAGAGGTCCACCAGGACGACACTGAGGACGAGGCGTTGCAACACACGCACCACGCCAAGCGCTGTTACCCTGTTGCGTATGCAATCGTGGCGCCGGTAGGGGTGGTCCTTGATATCAATAACGGGATCTCGATTTTCGGCCCAGCGGCCGACGAAGCTCCGCCGGTCAACTCTGGAAGGTCCAAGCATTTCCGTCCTCCGCGTTTCATCTGCGCCGCGATCGCAACTCGACCGACGCAGCCGTATTTCGGCGCTCAGTCGCACGAACGCCAATACAGGATGAGAACGATGAAAAGACGAAATTTCCTCGGGCTACTGCCCATGGGCATTGCTGCCGCCACCCTCCCGACGATAAAGTCGGCAAGGGCCCAGTCTCTTTGGGATATGATGAACCAGAACCGTTCGCTCAGCGATGCAGAACGGGAGGCAAACAGCGCTGCCGCCATTCAGGCCATCGACACTGTTGAGCCGATCCTGAGTTATGACACGGCCAACAACCTTCAGATGGCGATCGCCCAGTACGAGCCGTTCGTCGCGAGCGGCGGCTGGGAGCAGGTGCCGCAGGAGACATATGGCGTCACCATTGGCGTAGCACGCGATGGTGTTATCCAACTCAAGCGCCGCCTGCTTTCATCCGCAGATATGGCCATGGTCGAGCGGGTTGACGACGTCATGGATGCGCCCACCGATGCCGCATTGCGCCGGTTTCAGGCCCGCCACGGACTGCACGTCAGCGGACAAGTGGACGAGGCAACCTGGTATGCACTCAACGTCCCGGCAGAGACACGTTTGCACCAGCTTCGGCTGAACTTGCTCCGCGTGCAGAATATGGTGTCGGAACTTGCCGACCGCTACGTCGTGGTCAATATTCCCGCAGCGTTCATCGAAGTGGTGGAAGGTGGTATGGTCCAGCGGCGACACACTGCCGTGGTCGGTCGAATTGATCGGCAAACCCCCATTCTCAAGAGTCGCATCCATCAGATCAACTTCAACCCGTATTGGAACGTGCCGGTGTCGATCATCCGGCGCGACCTGATAAAGTACATGAATGAGAATCCAAATTATCTGACAGAGCAGAAGATTCGGATCTTCGATGGCAGCGGAAACGAACTGCAGCCCAGCCAGATCAATTGGCAGACCGAGGAGGCGGTGAACTACAGCTTCCGACAGGATCCGGGACCGCTGAATTCGATGGGGAACGTGAAGATCAACTTCCACAACCCCCACGCAGTCTACCTCCACGACACACCGACCAAAGGCTTGTTCGGCGAAAACGCCAGATTCTATTCCTCGGGCTGCGTGCGTGTGGATCAGGTGCAGGATTTCGTTGCTTGGGTGCTTCGCGACAACGGCGACTGGGGACCATCAGATATTCAAACCGTGTTCGCGACCGGAGAACGTAAGGATGTGGACGTGAGCAGTCCTCCGGAAATCCATACGACCTATATTTCGGCGTGGGCCAACCGCAATGGCGTGGTCAGCTTCCGTGATGATATCTATGAATTCGACATGGCCGGCAAAGTGACCTTCGAGACATGACCCGTGCGGAGAAGCTGACTTTCGCTGTCAAGGGGATGGGCTGTGACGGTTGTGTCGCAGCCATTGAGAACGCCGTCATGTCAATGCCAGGCGTAGCGTATGTTGGTGTCTGCCTGTCATCGATGACTATGACAATACGCCCTTGCGAAGGTTTTGACTTTGAGACCACTGTCGCCGAGGTTCGCTCACTTGGCTATGACGTCAACAGGGAAGGGCAACTTGACGCCGCTCTTCAGTCGGACTGTCCATGCCGAGACTATTCTCGGCGCTCCGGGGGCGGCATGGTCTAGATCACCTCATCAGGCTTAACGACAGGCGCCGCCTTGGTCTGGCATGGATGGCTAACGAGATCCTCCGCAAAGCCTCCGCATACTTCGCCCAGGCGGAGCTCGGCCGCCGACTGAAGCGAGGATCGCCTTGATCGACAAACATCGTGGGCATTATGGGTCGAGCCGATCTGCAGGGTCCTGCCAGTCGCCCCCTCCACCCGTCATGAGCATGTTGCCCAGCAGCGTGATCCCTCGCGGTCGTAGGTCCGTGCCCAGTGCGCTTCCCTCATGCGGACCGACTGCTCTCAAGCGAACTGACTAACGGTCCGAATGGCAGGAATGGGGCGCGTAGCTGGCCGGCAGTTAACTGCTATATGGCGCTGAGAGATTCAAATCTTGGTCGACCAAGATATTGAACCTGTATCCGGGCCGAATTTCCAGTGTTGGCTGGACCTCCAAGTTCCGATCAAGCGTCTTGCCGGCGACTTGATCGAAGGTTTCTGCAAAGTTCTGCCCGGCAGCATTTTGCAGGTTTCGCGACCCTAATTGTGCTTGAACAGCCGGCCTATCCGCTTGAGGAGACAGCACATCCAGCCCCGTGCCTATCGCCGCCACGAGGATAGCAGAGCCAAAAATGCGCAGGAAATGGTTATCCACCTGATCCCGAAACCCGCCAAAGCCCTGCGTGTCAATACCGGCCATGCCACCAATCTGCAGTGTCGAACCATTGGGGAAGATCAAATCGGTCCAGATTACAAGAACCCGTTCCTGTCCGAATGACACCTCAGAGTCGTATCGTCCAAAGACTTTAGTCCCCTGTGGAATGAGTAGATGGTGACCAGAAGCACTGTCGTACACGTTTTGGCGCACCTGAGCCGTGATCCGTCCAGGCAGGTCCGAGTTTATCCCTGTGACGAGTGTTGCAGGGATTACTGAGCCGCGCTTGAGCTCATAAGGAGACATTTGCTGCACGACCTGTTTCGGGAGATAACCGAGATCCTCAATATCCTGATTGAGAAATGCGTCCTTGCCGGATTGATTGTTCGGATCATCGGTCGGAGCTGACGTCGCGGCACGCATCGCTGAGGCGTAGAGCTCTGCCATCCCACCTGATCCCAGGATGGGTGATGGGCTGGCAGACAAATTTTCCGAAGGCCCCTGCCCTACCGCCAGCTCCGATATGTCCACCCCCATTGGGCTGTTCCGCGCATTGGCCTGGGCTTGCACTGCAGCCAATTGCTGGCGGTTCTGTTCGCGCACCAGAGCTTCTTCCTGCTCGCGCAACAAGCGTTCGCGCCAATCCGCCTCTGGTTCGAGTGACGAAGCCTGTGCTGGAGGCCGACCTGTAGGCTGAAACGGGTTTGCCGCCGGCATGTCCTCGCCGGCTTCACTAACCTCGGGAGGGAGAATGACCAAAGGCTCGGGTCGTGGCTCTCCGATGATGCCATCAGAGATTCCGCGTTTGATTTCGTCGGCGAAATCGCTGGCTGGCTGCCCTTGCGCTTGCTCTGGCTGCTGGTTGACTCGGAACAAGCCGCGCTGCGAAAGCCCCCATACGATGACTGAAAAGAAGACGACAGCGAGCCCAATAAATACAAACACAGGGAGCCGGTTGAGGCGCCGAATGCGCGGTGCCCCAGGGTCTTTCCCGGCGGAGAGGTCAAACGAACTCACTGGACGCCCCCGATTCATTCTCCCGGTGAAGCACGGAGACCGGGCTTGACGGCGCCACGCCACCATCCGAAACGGCATAGAAACGGGTCAGCTCAACGGTCGAAGTGGAGAGGCGTGCCAAGACCAGCCCGTCACCGGTGTCGAGAGTGAAGGCTAGCGGAATGGCATCAGCCCCCTGTGCCTCCGGATCCACGGCATAGCCGCGTTCCCGCAGATGTTGCTCGAGGGCGAGTGCGAAGGTCGATTGATCGGACATTAGCGCGATCGTGCCGGTTCCAGCTCCGACATGTTGCTCCAGCTGGGTCACCAGATCTGCGGCAACGCCGTTCGCGGCAGCAGTATCGAGTTCGGCTGCGTCGAGGCTGGCCATGGGAGAAAAGTAGCCGCCCGTGGTGGCGCAACCGACAAGGATGGCGGTCATTGCCAGCACCGCAATGCAACGCGGCACGCTTTTTGAAATAGCCATGACGCTCACCCGCCCCTGCTGATGGAAATTTTTTGTTGGCTGCTCCCAACACCGGAAATCAGCACGGCCCGGTCAACCAGGTAGTCAACGATCATCATGTCGTCCTTAAGCCGGTAATTGACGATCTGGTTCTCGCCACCGGACACGACGTAAAGGACCGGGGCATCGCCGCTGCCTAGGTATGCGGGGAACTGGATGTAGGTTTTCATGCCATCGGTGTAGATGCGGGTCGGCTTCCAACGGGCATCGCCCGCCATGGAAAAGTCAAAGCTCAACTGTTCGGCCGGCACACCTGCACCTGGAATGACGCTGGCGGCGATCCGCTGGTTGACTACTTCCAGCTGCTGACGGATTTCGTCCGGGTAGCTGAAGGCGACGCGCGCCATATATTCGGTGGCGTGCGATTGCAGATTGATGTGATAGGTCCGGCGTGACGTGGTCACGACCATCGAGGTTTTGAGACCTACTTCTGCCGGCTTGACAATAATGCTGATCCTTTGCCCTTCCGATGACCCGGAGGAGGCTGGCTCGACCTGCCACCGCACGGTGTCACCGACCAGCACATCGTGCGCGGCCTCGCCAGCCTGGAGCTGGATTTCGCAAAGCTGCAACGGTGAGCAGACCACCGTGGGTTGCGTTTCGCCATAGAGATAGATGACCTGGCCATCGGGCCCACGAGTCATTACCGCGCCGTCATTCTGCCACTGGTTCGATAGATCCACCCCCTTGTTGGCATTGAACTCTGCGCTCTGCGCGAACCCAGGCATGACTGAGCCGAACAGCACTGCGATCGCGCACGCGCTTAGGCGCGGCGTCCTTCGTTTCAACATCACATTCTCCAAGGTGCTAGAGTTGGGCCGTCCAGTCGAAATCCTGGAGATAAAGGCCGATAGGGTTGAGGCGGATAATCGCCTCGTCCTGGGGTGGTGACAGGGTAACCGTCGCGATGCCTCGCCAACGGCGGGTTTGCAGTTCTTTGCCCCCGCGGTCCCGTTCGATTTCTGACCAATCGATCTGATAGCTCTGATCGGAGAGGGCGACGATATTGCTCACTTCCACCGAGACCGTCGCAGTGCGTGCCCGGTCGAACGGGGAATTATTCCGGAACCAGTCATTGACTTTTTCGGTCGCCGGGTCCTGCCGGCGGAGCAGCGCATAGGTACGGTCGATGTAACCCTTCTGAACGACGGTGTCTGGTGTGATGGACCTGAAATTTGCGATCCAGCCGCTCAAGGTTGCGCGGATCACGCGTACGTCGGCATATTGCAGTTCCGCCGGAAAACCGCCGGATACAGCATTTCCGAGTTGATCGACTTCGACCAGATAGGGCACGAGCTTGATCTGGCTGGACTGATAAAGGCCGTAAGCGAAACCTATGACCGCCATTCCCATGGCAAGAACGCCGATGCTTCTCCATGCAGTGGCCGCACGCGTGGCGCTGCCATAGCGCTCATTCCATTCGTAGCGCGCAGCAAGATAGGGGTTGTCGGGATGCCTGAGCGTCGTCACGGCGATCTCCTCTGATGCTGATCAGACCGAGCGGTCTATTTGGATGAATTATTGATCTTGGGATTATCGAGCCCCATCGACGGGGTGCGGGCACCTCTGACGCCGTGAAGTCCGACCGACTTATTGAGAGCGTCCGTTGCGGTGTTGCGTGCACTGGTCGAAAGGCCGGCCTTCATCCCGGCCATGGCTGCCCCCATCGCTCCCGACCCCGATGCGCGCGCTGCATTTGCCGCAGCGGCACCGGCGCCGATCCCACTGGTCGCGGCGCCGGCAAAGGTTGCGACCTGTGACGAGCCTCGGATCGCTTCCATACCATTGCTGGTCGAGACGCCTTGGACAACGCCCTGAATGATGCCGGGGACGTGCAGGGAGATCATGAAGACAACGACGGACAGCCCCGCGATCACGAGCGATGAAAGCCACTCCTGACCCGTGTTGACATCATTGGCCATGCCTATGAGGATTTCTGAGCCGATGCGGGCGATCATAACGAGCGCCATCAGCTTCATGCCGACACCAAAGGCATAGACGAGGTACTTAATGGCAAAGTCCTTGGTGAAGCTGGTACCGCCTAACCCCAGCAAGATCATGCCAGCAAGCAGACCAACGTACATTTCGACAAGGACGGAGACAAATATTGCGCTAACCAGCGAAAAGCAGACAACCACGATCGACACGGCAATAACCGCTGCGATTGAAGTGGCATTGTCCTCGAAAAGTCCGAAGCGGATCTGTTCGGCAAGCTGATGGGCAACGCGTATTCCCGCATTGAAGACGTCTGCCGGTGAGGCAGTCCCACCTTGCGCTCCCAGCTGGAACAAGCTGTCAACGACTGCTTTTGCAAAGTTTGGACCTTGCTGCAGCACAAATAAGAAGAAGCCGATGAAGAGAATGCGGCGTACCAGTTCCGCAAACCAGGTTTCCAGGGAAGGCGACGCTATCGCCAGCCAAACTGCGGCAATGCCGAATTCGATGCCTGCCAAAATCCAGAACAGGGACGTAGCGGCATTTAGAACAGTTTCCTCCCAACCTAAAGTTGCGGACCTCACCTGATTTTCAAGCTCGGTTAGCGTGCTTCCATCCTGCCCGAAGGCCTGTGCGCTCATAATTGCGAAGGACAAGAACATAGCGCCGATCCGAGCACGGATCGCAGGGGCGCCAAGTGTAGGTCGGTGTGCGATACTCCGTGTCATGACTACCACCGAGGCCGCATGTCTTGGCCACCCGAGGTGGGGAACTGCAGGTCGTGCTGGTCCGACGCATCCTCGCTTTCGGAACCATCCGCTGAATTAGAACGAAGCGGGACGCTGCCGCCGGCAAGTGTCACGTATAGAACGGCGCTGAACGACAGCACCGCAACCGTGGCCGTCACAATCATCGCAATGGTTTTGCTCCGGGACCCCATCACCACCGTGGCTCCATTGCTTGGCCACCAGATGTCGCTGGGGCGGTGCTCGAGAAAAAATCCTCGCGCTTTTGCTGCGCCAGATCCTTTGCCGCCTGCTCGGATTGGTACCAGGTGCCCATCATGGTGGATTGCTGAGCGACGAGCCCGCGCAGTTTCTGCAACTGACCAACTTGCTCGCTGGCAATTGAGTGGCCAACCTGTAAGGCCTGCATCTGCCCGACAGCTGTTTCGGACTGCGTCTGCAACTGGCGCATTGTCGCTTGTTCAGTCTGAAATTGGTCGTATTGCAGCCCGGCCTGGGCCAAGGTCCCGCTGATCGTGTCCCGATTGGTATCTGACCAGTTCGCGTAAAGGTCGGAGAAGGTTTCTCCATCCTCAATGCTTTGGGCAAATTCGGCAAAGCTCGGGAAGCGCTGTTTGAGGATGTCATCGAGACCGCCCATGGAAAAGGCGATGCCCTCGCCCTGCGCGACGATCTGCTGGAGGCGCTGCAAATCGCCTACGGCATCGCCCCAGATTTCATTGGGGAGCTTTTCGAGGTTTTGAAGCATGGCGCGATACTGATCGAGCTGGTTCATGATCATCTCGGCCTCGTTGAGCAGCTGCGTGCTCTGATTGGCGAGTTGCTGCGCCCCCTGCCCCGACTGCTCAAGCAGCTGCATGTTGTTCAAAAGCTGCGTCCATTCCGTTGCCGGACCCACAGCAGCGGCGCCGAGAGCTGGATTGGCTGTGCAAAGCAACGCCATGGCATAAGCGGACAGTCGGCTAAACAGCGACATGGGTGTGATCATTTTCGATCCCTCTCAGTTGAAGCCAATGGCGTGGCCAGTCCGCGCCGAAACGGGCATGCAGGTCTTCGATTTGGCGGATGTCATCCTTGCCCGAGGCGCCGACGAAAGAGAGGGTGACCGGTCCAAGCGCCATATCGAAGAGGCGCCGGCCATCCGGCGACGTCACGTAATAGTCGCGCTTTGGAACTGCGGTCGCGATGATCTCGATCTGCCGGCTGTTGAACCCGACGCGTTCGTAGAATTCGCGGGTTCCAGTTTCCCGGGCAGCGCCATTGGGCAGGCAGATCTTGGTCGGGCAGCTTTCCTTGAGGACATTCATGATCCCTGACCGATCGGCGTCAGAAATCGACTGGGTTGCAAGAACGACCGCGCAATTGGCCTTGCGCAAGACCTTGAGCCACTCGCGGATTTTCTCGCGGAAGGCGGGGTGGCCCAGCATCAGCCAGGCTTCATCAAGAATGATCAGGCTTGGTGCCCCATCGAGCCGCTTTTCGATGCGCCGGAAGAGATAGAGCAGGACCGGCACGAGATTGCGATCGCCCATATTCATCAAGGCCTCGACCTCAAAGGTCTGAAAATCTGAAAGCTGCAGATTGTCCTGTTCAGCGTCCAGCAGGTGGCCCATCGGACCATCGACGGTGTAGTGCCGCAGCGCATCCTTGATGGTCCGCAGCTGTACGCCGGAGACGAAGTCCGACAGTGAACGGCGCGGAGACTGCGCCATCAGGCCGATCTGATGCGCAATGGCGTTGCGCAGGTCCGGTGTGACCGTCTCGCCTTGCATCTCAAGCAGAGTTTCGATCCATCCACTGGCCCATGCCCGGTCGCTGTCGGTATCGAGCGCGGCGAGGGGACAGAAGGTGAGCCCCTCCCCTGCCCCGACATCATAATGCTCACCGCCGACAGCCAGGGTCAGCGGATAGATGGACCTGCCCTTGTCAAAGGCGAAGAGCTGCGCGCCCTCATAGCGCCGGAACTGTGCCGCGATCAGGGCCAGCAGCGTCGATTTACCCGAGCCGGTGGGCCCAAAGATCAAAGTGTGCCCGAGATCCCCGACATGCAGGTTGAGCCGGAATGGCGTTGAGCCGGATGCCACCTGCATCAGCGGTGGGGACTGTTCCGGATAGAACGGACATGGATTAACCGGCTCACCCGACCAGACCGAATTGAGCGGCACCAGATCAGCCAGGTTGCGGGTATGGATCAACGGTTCGCGGATATTGGCGTACCAATTGCCCGGCAAGCTCCCGAGAAATGCTTCCGTAGCATTGAGACTTTCGATGCGGGCGCCAAAGCCTTCGGCCTGAATGAGCCGACGAATCCCTTCAGCCTGTTCCTGCAACCGTTTTTCGTCTGAGCCAAATAGGACAATGACCGGCGTATAGTAGCCATACGCGACCATTTGAGAATTGGCGGCCGCGATGGCGTCTTCGCTTTCCGCAACCATGGTCATAGCGTCCTGATCGAGCGCGCCGCTATTGGTCTTGAACAGCTGGTCGGCGAAGGGTCGAACCTTTTGCAGCCATTTCTTGCGCGTGCGCTCAAGCCGTTGCCTTGCCTCAATGGGGTCGAGAAACATGAAGCGGCTCGACCAACGATAGGTCAGCGGCAGTGCATCGAGCGCATTAAGAATGCCGGGCCAGCTTTCGGCTGGAAAACCATCGATGGCCACCACCTGCAGGTAGCGGCCATCGATCATGGGCGAGAGACCATGATGGAACTCGGCCGTGGCCAGAAAATCGAGATACATGGGAATGGCCGGGAGGCGCACCGGGTGATTTTGACCCACGAGGCAAAAGCGGACGAATTGGAAAAGATCGTCATAACGGGCAATCGCGACACCGCTTGTGTCCCTGGTCTCATGTGTGACCATGCGCCGGATCGAGACGATGTTGGCCATATACTGTTCAAATTCCCGAATCTGGGTTTTGAACTGCTCAAGCACGCGGTCGGCAAAGCTGGTGGAGCGCGAGGCGTCGTCGGCATAGACGTATTTGAGGAGGCCGGACTTGCGCTTCTCAGGCTCCCGATAGGTCAGGATGATGGCGTGCTGGCTTTCAAAGTGACCGTCGGCCGCCTCGAAATGACGCCGCCGCTCCTCGTCAATCAAGGCGCTGACAGGGTCTGGATAGTGCGATCGGTCGGCTTGAGGATAGGCGGTGGCCGGGACCCGAACCGCTTCAACCTGGATCATCCAGCCGGTGCCGAGGCGTGCCAAAACGCCATTGATCTGACGCGACACTTCATTGCGCTCGAACGCGGTCGAACTCTCACTGTCAGGCCCGGCAAAGTACCAGCCGACCATGAGCGATCCGTCCTTAAGAAGGACAATGCCGTTATCGACTATCCCGGCATAGGGCAGCAGATCGGAAAACGACGCGCCAGAATGGCGGAAACGAGCCAATGCGACCATGCTCAGTACCGCCGCCACGGAGTAGAGGTTGGACGATAGACTGGGGCATAGCGGATGTGCCGAAGGTAGACGCGCCGCATCAGTGGATCGGCTTTGGCCATCATGCGCAAGAGACCCACAAGCACGATCCAAATCCCAAGGCCGAGCATCGCCGAAACCGGCGTCAGCACGACAAAAATCAGGATGATTGCCGCCAGACCCGTGAGCAGCACCAGTTCGCGATCAGCGCCAAAGAGCAGTGTCGGGCGAGACAGAGCGCGGTGAATGCGTGCGGTTTCGAGCTGGCCCTCAGGATCAGTCATGGAGCATCTCCACAATAGACCCCTGCCCCGTTGGGACGCCGATCGAAGCGCCAGCCGAGCCGAATAGGCCAACGATCTGGGTGGCGCCTAGTAGAATGCCGGCGACCAGAACGATGTACATGAGGCGCCGCGCAAAATCGTTGAGTTCGCCACCGAAGATCAGCATGCCACCGGCAATGGCGACAGCTGCCAGTGCGATGGCGCCGGCTACTGGTCCAGTGATGGACTCCTGGATTTGTTCGAGCGGGCCTTCCCACGGCAGACCGCCGCCGCTGCTGGCCAGGGCCGGCGTCGCCAGCAGCGCAGACATGATCACCAAGCACCGAATGGTCAAAAGGTTACGCGACATGGAGATTTCCCTTGGATGTATAGGCGGGCTCGCCAACAGAACTCAGGCGATAGGCGCCGTCTTTGAACCCATCCACCTTGAGGAGGTCCCGCACCCGGCGCCCGCTCGGGATGCGCTCAATCGATACGATGAGGTCCACGGCTTCCCCGATTACCTCAGGCATCGGTTGCGTGCTGACTTCGGCGACCAATTGTTCGAGACGTGTTAGGGCGCCGCGCGCGGAATTGGCGTGGATGGTGGCGATGCCGCCGGGATGCCCGGTATTCCAGGCCTTGAGAAGGGCGAGGGCAGCGCCATCGCGCACCTCGCCGACGATGATGCGATCAGGTCGCAGCCGCATGGTAGACTTAACCAGGCGCGTCATGTCGACCGTGTCGGTCGTGTGCAGAAGCACGTGATTATCAGCGGCACACTGGATTTCTGCTGTGTCTTCAAGGATGACCAGACGATGCTCGGGCGCGATGTCGACCAAGGCACCGATGATGGCATTGGTGAGCGTGGTTTTGCCCGTGCCGGTCCCGCCGGAGATGACGATGTTGAGGCGGCGCTTAATGCCGTCTTTGATGACCCTGGCCTGCGCCGCCGTCATTACGCCGGTGGTGACGTAAGTTTCGAGCGGAATGAGCTGTGACGCGCGCTTTCGAATCGTGAACATGGGTCGAGGCGCCGCGGGCGGCAGCAGACCCTCGAAGCGATGGCCACCCAGCGGCAACTCGCCGGATAGGATGGGCGTTGCCTCATGCACCTCAGTACGCAGCGCATGCGCCACCTTGCCGATGACAAGTTCGGCCGCGCCCGGCGCCAGCTCACCTTCGAAACCAGTCCCCTGCCCTATCCGCTCGATGAACATTCGGCCGTCAGGATTGACCATGATTTCAACGACGCTGGGCTCTTCGAGTGCCGCGCAGATTTTCGGTCCCAATGCGTCACGCAGTCCGGCAACCAGCCGGCGTCTGGATTCCTGCTCCATAATAACTGTCTCCGGATCAGGCCGCTGATGCGATTTGAGACAGGCGCAGGATGGTGCGGTCGGCAACCGGGCCGCTGGTGACCACCTGGTCCGTCGACACGCGTCCGGCCACGGCGATGGTGTTGCCTACCCTGGATGGTGGGCCCAGGCGCACGAAGGAAATGCCAACGCGGCGCAATAGTCGCTCGACGCGAATGTCGGTCACCGTGACTATTTCTCCGTAGCCTTCTTCAAAGGCCCATTGGATCATTCCGGTCATCAGCAGCGTTGCTGCATCCTGCTCACCCGTGTGAACCCCTGCCCGCATCGCATCTTTGTCGACGCAGAATCGGCTGCTCTCGACCATTCGGTCTCCGGTGACAATTTCTGGATGGTTGACCAACGCCGAAAACACGTCCCGGACCATGGTTGGTCCACTGCAGGGTAGAAAGCGGGCACAGCCCAAAACCTGTCCGCCGTCTAGGATGCAGAGATATATGGGATCGAGATCGTCGAACTGATCGTGTTCCTCACCATTGCGCACTGTCACGTTCCAGCCCAAACGGTCGGCAAATACTCGCGCGCGTAGCGCAAATATTTGTCTGACAATATCCTGGTGATCGCCCTGCCGAACTGAGATGAGTTGCATCTGCTCCCCCGAACTAATGATCGGGTGACCAGTAGAGAACTGTTGGCGCTTTGCGAACTTCGGGATACCGAAGCGGCCTCACTCATGTTGCCGGGTTAATGGCGGCCGGCACATTCGCTTATCACAACAACCGGGGAGAACTTCTGCATGGTGAAGCTGCGTCGGCAGATGGTGCACGAACTTAAAGAAACTATCGCGGTCGCAACCAATCAGCAGGAGATCGAAGCTGCATTGACCCGATTTGCCCATCGCCACGGCTTTGAGTGGTTCACCTACCTGTCGCTGCAGGAGGCCAATATGAAAGGCCTTTCCAACTACGCCGTCGATTGGCAGGAGCACTATCTTTCTGAGCGCTTGTTCGACATCGATCCGGTGGTGCAATATGCCCGTGGTTCAACTCAACCCTTCGTATGGGGCCGTGACCGCAGCAGTAAGGGACAAACCCGAAAGACGGCCAGGTTTATGCGTGATGCCGCTTCTCTTGGTATTCGCTGGGGCGTTTCGATTCCGATCGACCGCGGCTTCGGCATGAAGGCCGCACTCACCTTTTCGGCCTCAGATGAGCAATCGCCCTCAGCGGACAATGCATCTGATCAGTTCAGTTGGATTTCTTTGGCCGCCTATCTCGACAGCTTGTTGAGCCGCCGGGACATGGACCTATTGCGATCGGCAGATTGCCCGCTGACCATCAAGCAGCTCGAATGCCTGACTTGGCTTGGCCAGGGCAAGACGAGCGCAGACATTGCGATCATTCGTGGCGTGTCATCACGCGCTGTCGAGCAGCAACTTCAGGCTGCCCGAGAAAAGCTGGGGGTCAAGACGACGCTGCAGGCGGCGTTGATCGCCCTCGATCGCGGTTGGATCTCGGTATAGTCGAGCCCTTTGGGATATATCCGAGCTGCCGAAAGAGCGCCTGAAGCGCACTATGCTCGGCGCTGAGAAGCGCTTGCGCTTGACGAAGGTTCGATCGCGCACTCCGCAGTTTGCCCAGGCAATTGTTCGCTTCAGCCTTGGCGACGGCCTGTTGCGCCCGTTCAGCGGCCTTAAGCAGCTGCTGGTATCGCTCTTTGGTCTCGAGGGCTTCGGCTTCGAGTGCCGTCCTGTCTGCCGGCATTGGCTGGACTGTTATCATGACCTGGTCTTGCGTCTCGGTCTGGTGGTGCGCCCCCACCAATCTCCATTCCTGGTGATCGGGGAGTTAGTAAACCGCACAAGTACGGTCCCTACGGCCTTTAGCTCGAAGAGCCTGTTGCATACGCCGCAGGCTCCCCGACCATAGGTCTGGGAGTCGGATGCGTACGAGCATCCAGTCGACTTGTGTGGGGTTACTACGCCCCAGGCCCCGCGCGCTTCGTGGCCCAGAATCGTTGTATCATCGAGATCGCAACCAAACCACTGTGGGAAGACGACGTGAGACCTTGGGTATTCCGAAGGTGCGATTTACGTCCAATTGGCTAGACTGGGCTCAAAACGTCCGAGAAAACAGATGTTTGGTCAGTTTGCATGTAAGGCGACAATTCGTGGATAAGAGTTCATTAACCAATAATTTCTTGCACATACGCAAGACTCGCGTATCGTCACGGAAAGGCTCCTGATTTCGCCGATCCTCCGTGATGAAAGCTCCATACCGTGAACACGTCTGCTAAGTCTCATTTGGTCCTCGGCCCTGACGCCGATGAGACAATAGGCTCGCATGCAGAGCTCCTGAGTTCGCAGCTGCAGGCCCTTAGCGAGGCCATGTTCCCGCCAACGTCGCATAAGGCTCTTCGGCGATTTACGTCTGGAGAGGCCGCGCGTCTGATGGGCGTCTCTGATTCTACGCTTCGGAAAATGACTTTGGCCGGCGAAGGGCCTCAGCCGGACATAGGTTCGAATGGGCGTAGGCACTATACGTTAGGTCAAATCAATGAAATTAGGCAATATCTTGCCAACGGCGTGAGGGGAAGGGATGCGATTGAGTTTGTGCCTCATCGCCGGGACGGTGAACACCTACAGGTCATCGCTGTAACAAACTTTAAGGGCGGCTCTGGCAAAACGACGACATCGGCGCATCTTGCTCAGTTTTTGGCGCTTCAAGGTTATCGTGTCCTGGCCATAGATCTTGATCCACAAGCGAGTTTGTCCGCGCTGCTTGGTGTGATGCCGGAGATCGATGTCGGAGCGAATGAAACCCTCTATGCCGCCATCAGGTACGACGATGGCCGCAAGCAGATGAGTGAGATTGTCCGCGAGACTTACTTTGACGGACTTCATTTAGTTCCAGGCAATCTTGAACTGATGGAGTTCGAACATACGACGCCAAGGGCGTTGATGGGCGGACAGAAGTCGGATCAGGGAATTTTCTTCGCCCGCATTGCAGATGCGATTGGACAAGTTTCTGATCGATACGATGTCGTAGTGTTGGACTGCCCTCCCCAGCTGGGATTTTTAACCCTTAGCGGATTGTGTGCAGCAACGTCGATGATAGTGACGGTACACCCGCAAATGCTGGACGTTGCTTCTATGAGCCAGTTTCTGTTGATGACGCGTGACCTTCTGGGCGTAGTCCGTGATGCTGGCGGAAGATTGCAGTACGATTTCATGCGCTATCTGCTTACGCGCTATGAGCCGCAAGATGGGCCGCAGACCAAGGTGGCCGCCCTGCTCAGAAATCTGTTCGACGATCACGTCCTTACAAACCCGATGGTCAAGTCTGCAGCGATTTCTGACGCTGGCCTGACAAAGCAGACGCTCTATGAAATCGGGCGAGAAAATCTCACGCGCTCAACATACGATCGCGCGATGGAGTCGCTTGATGCGGTCAATAGAGAGATCGAAGGACTGATGCGGGCGGCTTGGGGACGGCATTGATTATGATCGACCGTGAGATCGCAGCGGAATGGAATGAGTTGGGAGCTCCCAACACAAGCGCCGAACAGTGGTGCCGGAACGCAGTTGGGAGCTCCCAACTTTGTGTGCGCAAGGTGGAAAGATGAGCCGAAAGGATTCTTTGAACTCGCTCTTTTTGGGAAAGCAGAGTCCTGCAAGCACAGAAAAGCCCGCAATCAAGAACGTGGAGCGCGTGAAAAGTGGCGCCATTTCAGCCATGGGGTCTTCGCTCCAAGAGTTGACGCTAGGCGCTAGGGCCGCGGCAAGACTTCAGGAACAAATCGATGCCGGGGACCATGTAGTTTCCATCGATCCGTCGCTCGTAGATCCCTCACCGATTGCTGATCGCCTTCCGTCGGACATTGACCCTGGATTCGACTTGCTGGTTGCAAGCATCCAGCAGCAGGGCCAGCAAGTTCCAGTTTTGGTTCGTCCGCATCCTGGCGCTTCGGGGCGTTTTCAGATCGCATATGGCCGGCGTCGCCTTCGTGCCCTAGGTCAACTTGGTCAACCTGTTAGAGCGATCGTTCGTACACTGTCTGATGAAGAGATGGTTGTCGCACAAGGTCGAGAAAATCTTGACCGATCTGACCTTTCTTTCATCGAGAAAGCTCTGTTTGCCAGGCGCTTGGAAGACTCAGGCTACGACCGATCAATCATTCTGACTGCGCTAGGTGCCGACAAAGCAGACCTTAGCCGCTACATTGCTGTCGCAAGACGGGTTCCCGAAGACTTGGCGAGGAAGATTGGTCCTGCAGCGAAGGTCGGACGCGCTCGATGGACTTCGTTAGTTGAGGCACTCGATAAACCCAAAGCTTCATCCAGAGTTGATGAGGTGATTCAGTCTGAGAAATTTTCCTCCGCCGATAGCGATCAGAGGTTCTCGCTTGTTCTAAAAGCTTTGGCACCATCGGCTACCGGAGCTAGCAAGTCAAAAGGCTGGGGTCCACCCAACGGAAAGCGTGCTGCCAAAATTGATCAGCGGGCGGGTCAGACCGCTATCACCTTCGACGAGAAACGATTGCCAAACTTTGGGGCCTTCGTTGCTGCGCGATTAGACGATCTTTATGAGGAATTCAGGCAACAGGGGGGCGAGTAGACACACAACAAACGCGTCAAAAATCAACACGCAAAAGAAAAAGGCCCCCGAAACCGAAATCCGGAAGCCTTCTCGTAGTGTGGTAACACGAGAATCGCACTTCCCGGAATCGCAGTCAAGGCCCTAGTGGCCAACACCGTGTCAGCGGCCAGATTTCTTTTGCCTATCACTAGGTAAGAGATAATGCATTCCCATCCCGCAACGACGCCCTTTGGGCGGCGATCAATGTCGCTCGGCATGGTCGTAAATCAAATGGCCGCCCAGAGCGCTCCTCCAGAGGCTACCGTACACAAGTGGCGCGTATTCCAAGACATCAAGGAAGCGCGTGTCGCCCTTGGCGCTTCTGATCGCGCCCTTGCCATCTTGGACGCGCTACTGTCGTTCCATCCGGAAACGGCCCTTTACGGAGACAGCCAGCTCATTGTCTGGCCGTCAAACGAACAGCTCATCGCACGAGCCAATGGGATGTCGCCGGCGACACTTCGGCGCCATCTGGCAAACCTCGTCGATTGCGGCCTGGTCATTCGCCGCGACAGCCCCAACGGCAAGCGCTTTGCGCGGAGGGGAGAGGACGGGGATGTCGAACAGGCCTATGGTTTTGATCTGACGCCGATCGTTGCACGAGCAGCCGAGTTTAAGGCGCTTGCAGACAGGATTAAGGCCGAACGCAAAGCTCTTCGGCTCGTAAAGGAACGGCTAACCATATGCCGTCGGGACATCGTCAAGATGATCGAGACTGGCATTGATGAGGGAATCCCGGGCAACTGGGGCGCTTTGCAGAACCAGTACAGGGCCCTTATTGCTCGATTGCCCAGGACTGCGCCGAGACAGGTCTTCGAAGCTATTGCGAGCGAGCTGGACACGCTGTGGTCGGAAATTCGTGAGATGCTGGAATCGTTCATCAATTCTCAAAATCTGAACGCCAATGAGTCTCAAATTGAGCGCCACATACAGAATTCAAAACCAGAACCTAAATCTGATTTAGAAAGCGGCTTAGGAAAACAAAAAGAAGCGAGCGGCAGAGCTAGCGAACCAGACAATGTTCGCAGTTTGCCGCAACGTGAGCTTCCCCTTGGAATTGTGCTCGATGCCTGCCCCAACGCACGGTGGTTGGTGAAGGGCGGAAGCGAAATCCGAAACTGGCGTGAGTTTCTTGCCGCGGTCGAACTGGCGCGCCCGGTCTTGGGTGTCAGCCCGAGCGCCTGGGAGGAGAGCAAGATGGCCATGGGTGAGCGGCAGGCGGCGATTACGCTGGCCGCGATCTACCAGAAGCAGGAGACAGTACGCAGCCCAGGCGGATACCTCCGAAATCTGACCGATCGCGCCAAAGAAGGGAAATTCTCGGCCTGGCCGATGATCATGGCGCTGTTGCGGGCCAAACTTGAGGACGCCAAAAGCGTGGGTAGGGACGTGAATGTCGTAGAGGGCCAGTTGAACACAGCCCAAAGCATCGCGCGAACGCAGCAGCGGTTGGAGGTCAGCGAATCTCTACGCGTCAGCCTTGCAAAACCTGGCAGCAAGCAAAAGTGACACAGAAGGGAGCTGGCTTAGCGCAAAGTTTGGGCAATAACCGTGCGATTTGTGACCGGAGGCGAACATGCTGACCGGAGATTGCGGATTGCACTATCTCATAGCACTTCGGCTTTCAGAGCAGCTCGGAGTGACCCAAGCAGAACTTGCGCGACTGGTTGGCGTCCCTCGAAGAGCGACAACCACGAAAACAGCGAGCCCATATTGGAGGCAGCGCTCGGTCCTGACGAAAGTCAGGCCGCTAGTTGGTTCAAACACCAGCCCTTTCCTGGCTGGGCGGGCAAGACCACTTATGACCCTGTGTCGGATGGCAGGGCGTGCGGGGGTTTATGCCTGAGGCATTCTCCTGAGGCCCGAAGCGGCCTTGGTACCGAAATCTCGGGGGGCGACACTCTTGAGTTGCCATGTTGAATGACATATATTGATGACATCTGATTGACAGGTGTTAGTAGATGAGGTTGGCGATGGCACCCTTGCAGAATGCTGCGTTCTCTACGGAGCCGCTGATCCTGTTGTATATGGATTCCACTGGAAAAATTGCGGCAGAGCGGGTCGCGGACGGATTTGGCATGTCAAAGACCCAGCTTGCCCAGACTGCCGGCCTTGCCCGAGAAACACTTTATCGCTCTACACGGATTGGTGCGCCCAAAGCTCAGGGGCGTTTGCGGGAGATGCTGGAGATCATTAGTCGGGTGTCGGAGTGGGCAGGGGGTAAAGATCAGGCCATGGCTTGGTATCGCGCTCAGCCGCTTCCCGCTTTCGGAGGGCGAACAGCTGAGGCGCTGATCAAGGATGGCAAGGCTGCCGCGGTACGAGAATATCTCGATCACATGGCACTTGGCGGATTTGCGTGAGGTTTACTGGCTCCTGCTATCGCGCGCATGATCCTAAATGGGCATACAAGCCGCTTTCGGGCGAGGGGGCTGCACTTCGTGGTGCCCGGTTCAATCCCAAGGGTGTCCCGGCGCTTTATCTCGGTTTGACCATCATGACGGCGATCAAAGAGGTCAGCCAGGGCTTTGCGCATCGGTTGGATCCTACCGTGCTGTGCTCCTACGAGATCGACTGCGACGACATCGTTGATCTGACCCGCGAGGAGGGAAGGGGGGCATTCGATGTGACGCTTCAAGAAATGGGCTGCGCTTGGGCAACAGCACTGAGCAACGGCGATCGGCCAGCGTCCTGGTCGATCTATGATCGGCTGCGCGCGAGCGGGACCGCCGGGATTTTGGTGCCCAGTTTTGCTCCCGGTGCCGAGGATGAGGATCGCAATCTAGTACTTTGGGATTGGGGCCCCGATCTGCCCCACCAGGTCCAGGTCCTCGATCCAAGCGGCCGGCTGCCTCGCGATCAGCTGTCTTGGGGATGATGCCGGGACTGCGCCGATCTAAGGCTGACCCGCGGATCGGCGGACATTTCGACCTGGTTGGATGTTCATGCCTCGCCCGAGCTTCAATCGGGCAAGGGGCCCTTCATAAAGTCGCTGATTATGAGCGCGGGGGCGGCTCTTCATCGAGTTTTTCGGCGTTCGCGCGCGCGCGAATATGTTGATCGAGAGCCTTATACCAGAACTCGTCTTCCCTACCGGCTGGACGCCCGGATTGCTCCCAGAGGAAATAAGCGGTTGCGCGAACCTCGGCGGTAAAGTCCTGCATGCTTTTGCCAATAGGCAACTCATCGTCATCGGTCATGAGTGATCTTCTTCAGTTTGTGTCCTGATGGTGTTCGGCGATCACTTCGTCGATGAAGTGCTCCAGTTCCTCGAAGACGGCGAACGCGATGGCGTCACGCTCCGCATCGGTCGACCATTCGGTGGAAGAGACCGCAAATTTGCAGGTGCGCAGCAAGTGATCGCTCCTAAGACTGAAACCACACTGGAACTGCAAGGCACCACCCTCACCGACCAGCTCGACCAGCAGCGTCTCCAGGTAGAACACGTAGCGGCTAGACAGTTCTTGGCTCAGCCGATCGATGGTTGTCTGCATTACGGCTGATCCTGCTGATCGAGTGTAGGGGGATTGCTGTCATGGGCTTCGGCAAGCCGCGCCAGCCACTCTCCGACCGCCTGAGGAACCGGAGCATTGCCATAATAACAGCCCATCACCACCACGGTGGGACAGCCCAGGATGTCCGCCAAGGTGACGGTGGACCAATATCGCTTCTTAAGGCTCTGCATGAGCTGAACGGCATCCATAATATGCCTATAAATCGATAGGGCAGGGGCTTAAAGCCCGGCAGCCTTGGTGAGATTGACCCTAAACCGATCACGGCGGCGTTGATAGCGCCGGGTCATTTCAGCCGATGTATGACCGAGTTGCTTTTGCACATAGCGTTCATCAACCTCGGCTGAACTCGCGAGTCCAGCCCGCAGGGAGTGCCCTGCGAATTTTCCTTTGCGCTCGGCCTCCGAAAGATGGCCACGGATGCCGGCTGCAACCGCTGCACGCTTTACCAGTCGCGCCACCTCTTGGTCGCGGAGCCGCTCCGGGCCGACAGTCTTGCCCTCGCCGGTGACCCGACGGAATAGCGGGCCATGGCCAATGCGGCCGAGCTTCAACCAGGTCTCGAGCGCCGAGACGGGGCAGGTGCTGTCCGATGAACCCCGGCCGATCTCGACCTCGCGCCAACCATTCTTGCCACGCATCGTCAAGACCATGCCGCGTTCGAGGATGTCCACCCAACCCCGGCCGTCCTCGGTCTGCTCGCGGCCGACGTCGAGCCCGACGACTTCGGAACGCCTGAGACCCCCGGCGAAGCCGATCAGCAGCATGGCTCGGTCGCGCAGGCCGCGCAGGGTGCCGCGATCGAGGGTCTCGAGCATGGCGATGACGTCCTCGGGCAGCACCGCTTCCTTCTGGACTGGCGGCCGTCCATGAGTGTTGCGAATGCCATCGAGTACGGTGGCGATATGCCGATCCTTGCGATCGAGCGTCAGCCCACGCTGGGTAAAATTCCAGCCCAGAGCGGAAAGGCGCCGCTCGATCGTTGAAACAGAACTGGCGCGACCGCCTGCGGCGACGGTACCGCTTGCGCAAGCGGTGATGTAGAGGCCAACAATCTGCGGATCTGGGGGCAGGGGCTCCAGTTGCTGGCGACGGCACCAGGCCAGGAAGTGTTTCCAGTCTGAGGCATAGGCGCGGCGGGTGTTGGCCGAACTGGCGGCCTCAACATAATCGCGGGCCCGGCTGGCCAGATGCTCGAGATGCACCGGAACGCCGGTAGAAGCAGGTGATAGGGCAGGGGCTTCGGTTGAGGCTGCCTCCATCTGGTCGTCGATTTTGTCCGTTTCGACACCGCCGTTCTTAGTGGACGAAATTCCGACGGGTGCCGGCATGCTCTGTGGTCGACCTGAGCCGTCCTGGGCGTCGTTTTCGGTGCTCGCGTCGTGATTTTGGGGCATTCTCTCTATAATGAGCAAAACAAACGATAATGCAAGATTATCATTCGTGTTGAGGTGGCGACGAGCGGGGCGGTTTATGGCTGATCGGATAGCATAAAGCGCCGCGACGTGTTACCCTCTTCGCATGAAAATCGCTGCTGATTTGCTCCATTACGACCCGTTGTGGGTGCCCAAGGTGCCGGCTTGGGCGCGACCGCGCGGTGAGGTGCAGCGCGATGTCGATGCCGGCTACATGGCTGGCGCGGCCTTGAATTCATTGGATAATCTGGTTCGCCAAGACGTGCATTGGGCTGGGGTTTGGCGGCAGCGCCTTGCGCTGCAAGGCGCCGCAGCAGCGGTGAATCTGACCGGCAGGCGCGAGGACGAATCCGCCCTGCGCGATACCAATTATTTGCGCGCCATCGGCGACGACCCTGGCCCAGCGGGGCACATTCTCCTGGCTTGGCGCCGATTGGCCAGCCGGACAACGAGCTGCGACGCAGAAATCGTGCGCCCGGTTGCCGAACAGCATCTTGGCCTTCACTGGGATGAGGGTCTCGCAGAGGTGGTCGCCAATGCGGAAGACATGGTGGCGTCATCCCGGCCGGCGCCGATACTGGCGGCCGAGATTGCCGCCGCCGTCTATCGGGCCCGGCCCGATGCCGAACTTTTGGCGTTCTGGCTCGCCGACATGCTGCTTGCCCAGAAGTTCAAATGGCCTATCCCGGTGCCGCTGCTGATGAGGCAGGCGTCGTCGCCGGTCTTCAAGTCGGGTGAAAACCGCAAGCGCATCCGGCCGGGAGGAGAAGGGTGGGGCAGGGCGGTGTTTTTTGCCTACGCCACGGCGGCGGCAGAGGCCTGCGATCTTGGGATAGAATTGGCGCAGCGGGCTGCAAAACTAACGACGGTGGCGCCGAAGTTGCGCGCCAAGGGCGGTGCCGATGTCCTCAAACTGCTGCTGTCCGATGACGCAGTGCCAGCGTCCTGGTCGAGCGCAAAACTGTCGGCGCGCGGGGCTCGGCGGCTGTTCGATCGGTTGGGGGAGTTGGGGGCGGTGCGTGAGCTCAGTGGTCGTTCGACGTTTCGGCTCTACGGGTTGTAAGAGCAAAGCAGATGGCCAAGCGCAAACGGACAGATGCTGAATCACCCATATTCGATGCCGAGTTGGCCGATATGCCTGTTGACCTACGCTGGCGCGAATGGATGAACCGCATCGAGGCGGTGCTGTTCGCCGCGCCCAGGCCGGTGGAACGGGAGGTCTTGGCCCGGGTGATCGGTCGCGACGCAAACATCGACCTGCTGATCGACGACATTCGGGCTGACCTCATGGGAAAGCCATATGAGATCGCTAGCGTTGCGGGTGGCTGGCAATTTAGAACCCGGCCGACCTATGCATCGGCCATTAGGGCATCGACGGCAGGACCAGAGCGCCGGCTCGAACTGACACAAGCCGAAACGATGGTTCTAGTGTCGATCGCCTACCACCAACCCATCACTCGAGCGGGTGTGTCCGAGATATTGGGGAGAGAGATCTCGCGGGACATCATCGGTCAGCTCCGCGACAAAGACATGATCGCAGCAGGCCCTCGTAGCCCGACGCCAGGTGCGCCATTCACCTACGTGACGACCAAGGGTTTCTTGGGCCATTTCGGTCTAAACACACTTCGAGATCTGCCAGACCTAGAAGCGTTGCAAGATGCCGGTCTTGCGACAGCTGACAAACTCACGTGGGACCGGGTGAATTCGATGGGGTCATCAGAGGGGGCGGAATGAACCTTGACGGCGCAAATACTGAGGCCTTTCTACGCTATCATCGCTTTCACGAACGCTTTAGTGGGTCGGTTCGACTGCAGACCATGGGTCTGAGCCTTTTGGCGGACGAGGTGGAATCAGGTCGTTCAGCGGACGAGTTATACGAGCGGTTCTCAAAGCGAGGATGGCTCTGGGGTGGAATGCCGGACTGGCGCGAACCTATGCAGCTGATCGCCGGCGCCCGTCGAGAAATAGGTCAGGCTGGCGTGGTAAGAGCGTTCTCGGCTTTTGACGTCTTTTTCAGTGACCTCGAAGCTGATCTTGAACGGTGGCGCGTGTTTCGCGGCAATAAGAAACCGGGCGACGATGCCGCCGACTTAGATGAGGAGGGCTTCGCAGATCCAGCAAAAGTCCTTTACCGCCGGGTCGGCGGTCGCACGTCCGGGTTTGATGACTTCCTTCTGCCCTTGTACCAATATTTCCGGAGGGCGAGAAACTGCATTGCACATCGGGACGGTATCGCTTCCGCCGCGCTAGTCTCTGACAGTTCTTCGGAAGGCATTGTTGCGTCGCTCAAAGCTTGGCGCAGCCGGACCGGTGAAATGACGCAACCAGAGCTGATTCCGGTCCAGGTGGGCACGCCTATTGAATTCACGCACAAACAGGCGATTGCCTGCTCTTCAATTTTACGGCTCGTCGCTAAGGACATCAGCTCGCACGCCGTTCAACGACTTGGTCGCGCGGGAATGGTCTATCTGGCTGCGAGGCGTTTGTTGTGGGAAGAGCTTCCACTGATCGACTTGAGTGTTCACAATTCTGCGTCTGCAGCGGTCGGCCACCTACTCGATACGAGATATCGCGCCGGCGGGTTTGAGCAGCACGAAATTCAGCGATCGCTTCGGGAACTTGGTTTCACGACAGAATGCAACAAGCGTTTCCAAAGGTTGAGAGAACGGCTCCCGACGGAGGGTTCATCCAAGCACCTGTCGGACGCCTAGGACGACACGTAATAGACCGCCGTGTGAGCCCGCTGGAGCAACCGAAATAACGGTTCGCAATAATTTGTGGGGAAGCAGGTGGAAGAAGAAGAGATCATAGCTCTGATTGGCTTGGTCCAGGAAGAGCTGCGTAACTCGGGGCCGGCGATCTGGCTAACGATCGGCATTACCTGATGGATTTTGGGGGCTCAGGCGAGCCGCGTCTGTTGCCGCCCCTCAAGCATTTGATCGAAATACTCGAGGCCTTCGGCCGGCATATGGCAGTGCGTGATCGTAAGATCTACAATCTCGCCATCAATGGGATCAACGCCCACGTAGATGGGGAAACCCGAGTAGAAGGTGCGGTCGTCGTGCCCGCCGAGAGCGCAAGGTTTCGCGACGAAGTCGACCTGTCGCAGGCCGCCGACCTTGGAGAGCTTAGAGCAGACCTGCACCGTCTGATCGGTAATTTCCGGGAGACGCCGGCGATTGAGGTCGTTCCGATGCATCCGCCTTCCGAGTATTGGCTCGCCTACAACAATCCGAAGGGGAGAAACTACGGTCAAAGCCCGGCTCATTACGGTATGGTTCTGAAACACATCGATCCGTAATACCAAACTCCGCAGGTTCATGCGAAGCCACTCCGGGAGCTGACTTTCGAGCTTAATCGTCAAGGACAATGGCGTGAGATTTTTTCTTCCTCAGGATATAACAGCGCTTGGGGGTCATGTGGACCAAGTCCTCGAGCTCGCGGGCAAGCGGCGCTGGCTGGCGCGTGCTGATGAACTTGACCGCGAAAAGTCGATCTCTTCTTACCGCTGGAAGATCGTCGCCGACTATCACTGGCTCGAAATGGCGATAGCTCACCAGTACGACGTTCTGACAAAGGTCGGACAATTGGCGGAAGCGCATGCAGACACGCTCACGCGAGCCGCAGTCAACTTTGCGGGCACCGTCGTCGAGGTGCATCGGCGCTCGTCCCCCAAGGGCCAAAAACAGTTGGAGGGCAGGCTTCGAGATGCTTTGAACGCTACGACCGGATTTGCGGCGCTGTTTCTAGAAATGGACCTCGCTCAGCGTCTTATCGATCAGGGCTGCGATGTCGAATTTCCAGACTTGGAGGGGCGCGCGAACTACGACCTTGCTTTCAGCCGCGAGGATTTCATTGGTGAGGTGGAGTGCAAGAGTTTGTCGGCGGATGCGGGACGGCAGATCCACAGGAAGGACTTCTATCGTTTTGTCGATGCACTTAGGCCGGCCATTGAGCGGCGTTCCGCTGGGGCGACCGGCGATTTGGTCTTGATTACCCTCGCTGGGCGCCTTTCCTCCGCGCAAGATAAGCAGGCGATATTGCTGCGAGCAGCCGAAGAGGTACTCGGAGGTAAGACGCCAGCCAATCGCAAAGACCAGCTCTTTCGCGTCGAAAGGTACACAGTCAAGGAGGTTCTTGGCACGAGCGTCCGGACCTCAGAGGAAGTCCAGTCCCGCTGTACGGCGCGCTTTGGACCAAATCTGCATATCGCGGGTGCGTTGACTGCGCCGGGTGAAGGTTGCTTGGTTGTAATGAGAAGCGAGAAGGAGGACGATACTTCGACGCCGCAGCTTGAGGCGATGCGGAAGGCCGCCAGTCAGTTCTCGGGAAAGCGGCCAGCCTTTATCGCCATGCAGTGTCATGGTGTTGAGCTCGGTGACCTTCTGTCGCCT
>NZ_CP170085.1:0-53589 GCF_042181575.1 Devosia polycyclovorans
GCAGCGTTAAGTCCGGCGGGGCCCCCACCGACGACAATCACATCGAGAATTTCCGCTTGAGCAGGTGCAGTGCTCACGTTGCTCGTCTCCACTTCAAATATTGATACATCAACGCGACCACGAGCACAGAATCGGTCGGCAGTCTGTTGCCGGTGGCACCGTGCCTCATCATGTGTGGCGGCCCGGGAGGGATGATGGCTGGCTCCAAGTCAGGCAAGAAGAGCGAACCGCAGCAAGAGGGCGTCCCAATAAGAGCCGAGGCCGTAACTGGCGATCTCCAGAGCGGTGTGGACATGCTCATTTTTCTTGGTGCCCGCCAAACGAATACCGCATGGCAGACAAAAGCTTGTTGGCGAACTCGTCATTGTCGCGCGATGCGAACCGATTGAACAGCGCTGAGGAGAGCACGGGCGCCGGCACACCTATTTCGATCGCGGCCTGCAGGGTCCAGCGGCCCTCGCCGGAGTCCGAGACCTTGCCATCGAAGCGCGCCAGGGTCGCGTCTTCTTTCAGCGTATGCGCCGTCAGGTCGAGCAGCCATGAGCCGATAACGCTGCCATGGCGCCACACTTCGGTGACGGCGGCAAGATCGATGCCGAAACGGTAGTATTGCGGATTGTGCAAGGGAGCGGTTTCGGCGTCTGCCGCCCTCGTTTCGTCGCCGGCATCGGCGGCTTTGAGGATGTTCAGACCCTCGGCATAGGCGGCCATCATGCCGTATTCGATGCCGTTATGAACCATCTTAACGAAGTGTCCAGCCCCAGCAGGACCGCAATGAAGATAGCCCAGGCTCGCGGTGTCGGCCGCGCCTGGACTGGCCCCACACCCATCAGGGCCAGGCGCCAGGGCAGCTAGGATCGGGTCCAGCGCCTTGACCGCCTCAGCAGCGCCGCCCACCATCAGGCTATAGCCGCGCTCAAGGCCCCACACGCCGCCGCTGGTACCGACATCGACATAAGAAACGCCGGCGGGAGCGAGTTCGGCGGCAAGGTCAACCGCGTTGCGATAGTTGGAGTTGCCGCCATCGATGAGAAGGTCGCCTGGCGCCATCTGGCTGGCGGTCTCGCGGGCGATGCGCCCGGTGACTGCAGCTGGCAGCATCAGCCAGACGGCGCGCGGATGATCGAGCTTGCCCAGCAGATCGACGACATCGACCGCGCCGATGGCGCCCTCGGCCACCAAGGTCGCAACGCTTTGCGGATCGAGATCATGAACGACGCACTGGTGGCCAGCTCGCATCAGGCGCCGGACCATGTTGGCGCCCATCCGACCAAGACCAATCATTCCCAACTGCATTTGTTCGCTCCTGTTTACCGCTTAGCCGGCAGTGATCTCAACGTTCTACCGGGGCGCACCCCACCCCCACCGCTCGCTCTCGAACCTGAGACGGAAAAAGTCCGTCGCCCCGCATGCCAGTAAGGCCAATATGTCAGTATCGACCACATTGGTGCCGAGTTCCACCACCCGAGCATGTCGGTTGCCCGTGGGGAGCCGGTTCCGCCACCAACGTTCTCAACCGCTGATGGCTGCGGGTCGCGTCGAATTGACTCGGCATGGACAGCCCGACCTGGGGGCGGCTTCATGTTTCATTTCCTCGTCGACCCCGTAGCCGAGCAGGCGCACCCGGCTGGCAATGGCCGCAAGTTCAAACCCCGGCCCGGGACGCACCGTCATAGTCATCAAGGA
Organism: Devosia polycyclovorans; assembly: GCF_042181575.1. Taxonomy (GTDB): domain Bacteria; phylum Pseudomonadota; class Alphaproteobacteria; order Rhizobiales; family Devosiaceae; genus Devosia; species Devosia polycyclovorans. The sequence continues at coordinate 1,687 of NZ_CP170085.1, forward strand.
AAGGGAGACACCAACGTATTCCACTCCCTTCATCGGCATCACCGCGTTCTCGATTGCCGAAACGCAGCCGACGCAGCCCATGCCTGTAATGCTGAAGGTGACCTTTTCCGCCCTGGTCATGCCTCGAAGGTCACTTTGCCGGCCATGTCGAACTCGTAGACGTCATCACGGAAGCTCACCACGCCATTGCGGTTTGCCCAGGCGGAGATGTAGGTGGTGTGGATTTCTGGTGGATTGCTCACGTCCACATCCTTACGCTCTCCAGTCGTGAACACGGTTTGGATCTCCGTAGCGCCCCAGTCACCGTTGTCGCGCAGCACCCAGGCGACGAAGTCCTGCACCTGGTCCACACGTACGCAGCCTGAGGAATAGAAGCGGGCATTGTCACCGAACAGGCCTTTGGTCGGCGTGTCGTGCAGATAGACGGCGTGGGGGTTGTGAAAGTTGATCTTTACGTTGCCCATCGAGTTCAGCGGCCCCGGATCCTGACGGAAGTTGTAATTCACCGCCTCCTCGGTCTGCCAATTGATCTGGCTGGGCTGCAGCTCGTTGCCACTGCCGTCGAAAATCCGGATCTTTTGCTCCGTCAGGTAGTTCGGGTTCTCATTCATGTACTTGATCAGGTCGCGACGGATGATGGAAACCGGAACATTCCAGTATGGATTGAAGTTTATCTGTTGGATGCGGCTTTTAAGAATGGGTGTTTGGCGATCAATTCGACCGACCACCGCGGTGTGCCGCCGCTGGACCATGCCGCCTTCCACCACCTCGATAAATGCAGCGGGAATGTTGACCACGACGTAACGGTCGGCGAGCTCCGACGCCATACACTGTACACGCAGAAGGTTCAGCCGAAGCTGATGCAGGCGGGTTTCTGCGGGCACGTTGAGGGCATACCACGTCGCCTCGTCGACCTGACCGCTGACCTGCAGCCCATGGCGGGCCTGAAACCGGCGCAAGGCGGCATCAGTCGGCGCATCCATCACGTCGTCCACTCGCTCCACCATGGCCATGTCAGCTGAAGACAGCAGGCGTCGCTTGAGCTGGATGACACCATCACGTGCAGCGCCAATGGTGACGCCATATGTCGCCTGCGGCACCTGCTCCCAGCCGCCGCTGGCGACGAATGGCTCGTACTGGGCAATCGCCATCTGAAGGTTGTTAGCGGTGTCGTAGCTCAGAATCGGTTCGACAGTGTCGATGGCCTGGATGGCGGCGGCGCTATTGGCCTCCCTCTCGGCATCGCTGAGCGAACGGTTCTGGTTCATCATGTCCCAAAGGGACTGTGCCTGGGCCGGTCGCAGCATCGGTAGGGTGGCGGCGGCACTCAGGGGCAGCAGCCGAAGAAAATCGCGTCTTCTCATCGTTCTCATCCTGAATTGGCGTTCGTGCAACGACGCGCTGGATAGCGGCTTGCGTCGGCTGTTGGCTGTAGCGGATCAGGTGAAACGTGGAGGGCGGAAGAGCCCTGATCGAAGATGCGGATATGCCGGGGCGTCGTCGGAAGTGGGAGCTAGACAGCCGTCACATGGAACGCCGTAGACGATCGACAAAGGCAGCCCAACGCCACAGAAAACTTTGCTGCAACATCCCTTTGCATGGAGGGGATGCTCGACTTTTTGGCACGGAGAGATGTCGTCGTGAGCGACGATGGCAGGATCTATGGGCACGGCATGCCCTACAGCTGCTGCTTGGAGCGCCGATAGCACCAAGGCAAGGACAGCAAACAGGATGGGCAGCAACCCGCGACTCGGGGCCATGGTCATAAACGTTCCAAGGTAGAAATCATCACAGACTGACAAGCCTATTTCATCTTCAAGTCCGGCAACAATGCGGTGACGCGGGTTTGATGCAAATGACATCTTGCTACCTTGCCGATGGTCAAGAAAGGAACATCTCGAGTTCTCGGCCATTCTGCCAGTTCGAAGCCCTTAAGCAAGGAGCGGCAAGTGGCCGATCTGGCAGTGATCATCGGGCTGGCGCTCTTGCCCGGAGTGGGGAATCTGGCGGGGGGGCTGGTTGCCGAATTTTTGAAAACCAGCCCCCGACTACTAAACGCCGCGCTTCACGCGGCTTCCGGCATCGTGATCGGCGTAGTGGCCATAGAGCTGATGCCTGAGGCCCTCAACAACATTCCCGGCTGGTCGATTGCGGCGGGTTTTGCGCTTGGCGGCGTGTCATATGTCGGGCTTGAAGCTGTCATCGACAGGGCGGCGCCCACCCGGGGCCGCAGCAGTTCGATGTGGATGATATATGTCGCCGTCGCTGTCGACCTGTCTAGTGATGGCCTCATGATCGGAAGCGGCTCTGCAGTTGCCACAAGTCTGGCCATAGTCCTTGCCGCTGGTCAGATGATGGCCGACTTCCCTGAGGGGTATTCCGTCATTGCGAACATGCGCCAGAAGCAGGTGCCGAGGCACCAGCGCCTCGCCGCTGCCTTTTCTTTTCCCTTCTATTGCTTGACGGTTGCGGTGCTGGCCTGGTTCGGGATGCGAGACGCGCCGGACACTGTCAAATATTTGGCCCTGAGCTTCGTCGCCGGCCTGCTTGTCCTGGCAGCCGTCGAGGACATGCTCAAGGAGGCGCATGAGGCCAAGGCGGACACTCGAGAGTCCAGCCTGGCGTTCGTTGGGGGCTTCACCTTGTTCGCACTTGTCTCGGCTGGACTCGGAGCAGCTCTCGACAGCTGACTCCCCCAGAAGGCGTGGCCGACCACCCACATCAGAAGCCATCAAGAAGAAGTGGAATGTTTCGATTGGTCCCGACCGAAGGCGATTCCGTCCTCAGGGTCGATTGCGAGGGCAAGCAGTCCACCCAAGACATAGCGGGCATTATTGCATCGACATTTGGAACCCGACGACGGAGTAGGGCCTCGTGATCGGTCCGACGAACTTCGAGGGTTATGAGAGTGGGACAGCGCTAAGAAAGGACTTCCAGATGGATGTGAAGCACCGCAACGATTTCCGCGCGTTGCTCTTATCGGCGACCAATCTGGGGAGAGTGGGGAGCCGCTTAGAGGGACCTGTTTTCGTCGGGAATGCGACGTTTTGACGTTGATCATGCTGGTCATACGGTTGCATTGACCGGGGGCAGTATTGTGGTCGCCTAGACCGGCTGCAATTGATCGGTCAAGAGGCTCAACGATCAGGGCACCGTCGCTCGCGCCCATAATCAGCCTTGACCCCCTATTTCTCTGCCATGGCACGCCAATGAAGCAGAGACCTCCACCTGAAACGCCTGACGGTGCATCATTCCGCCGCGGTCGTCCAAAGCGCCCTCCATCTGAGCGAGAGACCAATCAGGATCGTATCCGGTTGCACGCACGATGGCCGCCGGCGTCATCGTCTTCCGGTACTCGAACCGAATAATGCCGCCTTCAGCGACGATGATAGGCGCAGTCTGTCAAAGCATCGACGAGATGTCGGATGCCCCGGTGGGATAGGCGAACATCGTGTCCTTGACCTGGGCGGCAGTCAACCCGTGCCGCACAGCCAGAGTGAAGACATTGATGACCTCGTCAGCATGTGGTCCCAGCAGGTGCGCGCCTAGGATGCGCTCGGTGCCTTTCTCGACCAGGACCTTGTAACCCGAGACGGATTCAGCCTGTTGGCGCGTCGAAAACCAGCCGGGCGTCCGATTGCACTGCACGCGGAACTTCAGCCCCTGTTCACGGGCTTCGGATTCGTCCAGCCCGACCCGGGCAAGGGGCGGCAGAGTGAAGGCGACCGAAGGAACGCCCTTGTAGTTCGGCGTGCGGTGATTGCCTTCCAGCAGGTTCCCCGCAACCACCTTGCCGTCGTGATTGGAGACGGGCGTGAGCGGCGGGCCCATCTGGGCGGCGTCCCCGGCGGCGTAGACGGCCGGGTTCGACATGCTTTGCAGGTATTCATTGAGGGCCAGCCTGCCGTCCCGCAGTTCCACCCCACCGGCCTTGAGGTCGAGTGGCTCGAAGTCGGGCTTGCGGCCAGCGGCATGCACGACCACGTCCGCTTCGAAGGTCTCAGAGCCGCCCTTGCCGGCTGCAGTGATGCGAAAGGTATCGCCGGTCTTCTCGATACCCTTGACCTCGGTTCCGGTATGCAAGGTCACCCCGATCTCTTCGTACTTCTCCGTCAGCCATCCGACCAGGTCCGGATCGAAGCCCGTGAGCATCCGGTCGCCGTGCTGGAGGATCGTTACCTCGGCCCCGGCTCGCGCGGCGATATGGGAGAACTCGGCGGCGATATAGCCTCCGCCGACCAACATGATCCGGCGTGGCAGGTTTTCCATCTCGAGGAAGCCCTCGTTGTCGATCAGGTGCTCCTCGCCGGAAATGCCCAGCTTCATCGGCTCCGCCCCGGTCGCCAGGACGATGTGCCTGGCCTCCAGTGTTTCGCCATCGACCTCAACAGCATTCGGGCCAACGAAGCGGGCCCGCCCATGGAAGGTCGCGATGCCGCTTTCGGAGAAGCTCTTCTCCTTCTTGTCCGGCACCGGATCGGTAAAGCCGCGCTTGAACTCCAGCAGTTCGCGCCAGTCGATCCGCACCTCGCCGTCGACTCCCTTGCCGTGCATCCGGCGGGCGTGGTCGGCGGCAGAGGTGCCCCCGATCAGCATCTTCTTGGGATCGCAGCCGCGAAGTGCACAGGTGCCGCCATAGGGGCGGAAATCGGTTACGGCAACGCTTCGGCCCGCGGCGCTGACGCGCTTTGCCACGGTGGTCGCAGCGGTTCCGCTGCCGATAACGATCACGTCGTAGATCCTGCTCATCGTAAACTCCTCAACCTGGAACCAGATATCGGTTTGGCATGGTTCTGTTGCTATCGTCGAACGGCGGGTTGTCCCGTGAGTTCCGCAAACGTCACCAAAGCCCACTCGGCTGGGGCGGTCCGGCTGGCCGACATACGGGCCAAGGCAGGCAATACCCTAACCCGCGCAGCAACTCAGCAAGGCGACGTCCTTATCGAAGGCCTGTGCTGCGAGCTTTAGGCCCTCGACGGTCGTCAGATAGGGGAAGATCGTTTCGCCGAGCGCCTTGATGGTCATGCCGGCCTTCAGTGCCATCACCAGCGTCTGGATAGTATCAGAACCTTCGGGCGCGATGATCTGTCCGCCGAGCAGTCGGTCCGTTTCCCGGTCTGCCACGAGCTTGATAAGTCCGCGCGTATCGCGTGCCGCCTGGGCCCGCGGCACCTGGTCGAGCGGCAGCACCGAGGTCTTTACTTCGTGTCCGGCATCGCGCGCCTGTTGCTCGCTGAGGCCGACCCCTGCCACCTGCGGATCGGTAAAAACCACCCAGGGCATCGTGCTGTTGTCATATTGCTTCCCGGCATCCGCCACCGCGTTGCGGGCCGCGATCTTGGCGCCGTATGCCGCCATGTAGACGAATTGGTCGCGGTCCGTCACGTCGCCGGCAGCATAGATCCCGGGGTGCGAGGTCTGCATGTCCTGCCCCACGACGATCCCGCCGCGGCTGTCAGTTTGCACACCCGCCTCCTCGAGGCCGAGACCTTCGGTATTTGCCTGCCGACCGGCGGTGATGACGATATGCTCCGCCGTGACGTCCTTCGCGACCCCTTCTTGCGTGATCCGCAGGGTGACGCCGTCCTCTGATTTGGTGATGCTGTCATACTGCAGGCCGGTCAGAAGGGTGATGCCCTCTGCCGCGAAGGCGGCCGACAAGGCGTCCGAAACTTCCGGCTCGGCCCCTGGCAACAGACGTGAACGGGCAACCATGGTCACCCTCACCCCCATTCGGGCCATCATCTGCGCCAGCTCCGCGCCAATGTATCCGGCTCCGACGAAGATCAGGCTTCCTGGCAGTGTCTCCAGTTCCAGAAGCGACTTGCTGTCGAGCGGCTCCACATCCTCGATACCGCGAAGCGCCGGGACGAGCGAACGACTTCCCGTGGCGATCAGCGTCTTGGGGGCCGTGATCTTGCGTCCGCCCACCTCGATGCCGCCATCGACCAGCGTCGCCGGACCCTCGTCGATGTAGTCAATCCCCTCATAGGCCGGCAGAAGATCCGCGTATTTCTTCTGGCGCAATGTTGCGACCAGATCGTCCTTGCTGGCGACGAGCCGGGACCAGTCATCGACCTGCGCCGCACCGGACAGGCCGGGAAAGCGCGCAGCCGCGCTCGCGCCATGAAGCGCCTCGGCCGCACGGATCATGGCCTTCGAGGGCACACAGCCGAAGTTGACGCAGGTCCCTCCGATCATCCCGTGGCCCACAAGCGCGACGCGCTTGCCAGCCTCGGCGGCGGTGATCGACGCGGAGAAGCCGGCGGAGCCGGCTCCCACGACGATGAGGTCGTAGGCGCCGTTTTCGTTCGAGCAGCAGTCTTTCATCGATCAAGTCACTTTCGTCGTCGGATCAGCCTTCGGCTTGGCGAAGACCAGATAAAGAATGGCGCCGATCGCCACCAAAGGCGTAGCCATCGAGATCAGGCCCATGAAAGGGCCGATGGGAGAACAGCAGGCAGCCGCCATCATGGTCGCACCTCCTTGGCACGGCGATTGAGGTAGAGAGCGTAGGCACCGGGCAGCGCCGCGGCGAGGAGCGTGAGGATCAACGCCCCGCGGAACTCCAGAACGATGATCAATACCGAGAGCAGCACCGCGATGAGCGCGGCCCAAATCTTGGGGGAGGGTCCGGGCCGCGCGGCGCGCAGCCACAGTGCCTGCGCAACCACCGCGAGGCTGACGAACAGCAGCGGGAACAACGCGTAATCCAGCCACCCGGTCACCGCCGACAGGCCTGCGCCAGTTAGCACGACAACCAGAAGCGGCGTGAAACAGCAGAGTGCCGCGAATAGCGCGCCGCCGAGGCCGCCCCTCAGCAAGCGGTTCGCCTGGGCCTTGTCCGGCTGCTCTGACGGTCGATCCGGATGATCGGAATCCTGCCTCAAGAGCCCTCATCACCCATCGGGCCTTCAAGAAGCGCAGCCGGGTAGCCGTTCTTTTCAACCGCCGCAATGAGGGCGTCGGCGGAGGTGACTGCGTCGTCGAAACGAACCGTATAAAGCCCCTCACTCGCATCCTCGCCTTCGACGAAGTCCTCGATCACCACGCTTTCGACGGATTTCAGCGAGTTGCCGACGATGAACGAGCACGAGGGACAGGTCAGCCCGCCGACCTCGAGGCGGATGACCTGCTCGGCGGCGAAGGCAGGGGCGGAGATAAGAGTGGTCAGCGCCAAAGCGCCGGGAAGCAGGGATTTCATGTCAGGGTTCCTTCAGAACGAAAGGATGTAGGGCGTGGCGTAGGGGAACAGCATGGCGACGAGGATCACCACAGCCGCCACCCAGAGCACGGCGCGCATTGCGGTCCGGTTCATCGGGCGAGCGCAGGTGCCATCGGCGCAGCGGATCGGCTGGTAGGCCCTGTAAAAACCATAGCCCAGGAACGCGGCGGCGATGCCGAAGGTATACCACTTGTAGGCGTACAGAGCGCCCATCTGGGCGATGAAAACCCCGCTGATTCCGAAGCTGACGAGCACTAGTGGCAGGATGCAGCAGGATGTCATGACCAGTGCGCCAAGCGCCGCCAAGGCGGTGCTGGTCCAGCCGCGGCCTTCCGGGACGTCGGACGCATCCCCCGGCAATGCAGATTCCGTGCTGTCCATGCAGTGTCTCCTTGCGATCATCTGCTAGGAGTCCTAAGGTCTGTAGTACATACAGGCTCAAGGGGGTTCCGAATGGGAATAGGTCACGCTTCCGTGAAGCCGATGCAGCGGGGCGCCCTCGCTCGGGCGACGGGATGCAACCTGGAGACCATCCGCTACTACGAGACGATCGGCGTCATGCCCGATCCACCTCGGGACCCGAACGGCTATCGCAGCTACGGTGAAGATCATGTGAGTCGGCTTCGCTTCATCACGCGCGCCCGAGCGCTGGGGTTCTCTCTTGATGAGATCAAGGGCCTGCTAAGCCTCGTCGATAGCCATAGCCAAACATGTGCTGAAGTGGAGGGTGTCGCCGCAGCACATCTAAGGGACGTGCGGGACAAGATTGCCAATCTGCGACGGATTGAAAAGGCATTGAGCGCCACATTGGCTCAATGCAGCGGAAGCAATGTGCCAGCCTGTCCGATCCTCGACGTCTTGCTAGACTGAACGTCGAACCACCACCAATACGCAAGCTGACGCCCGTGCGATCTGGGGACTTGCGCCCAACCGCGCCATTTACGCGACGTCACCCCCAAGGCATATTGGCATGATGAAGCAACACCTACTCCTGTCGGCGCCTGAGTTTAATCCGGCACTCGCGTAAACTGGGCTTCGACCTCAATCAGATCCAGATCTTGCTTGCCTTCAGGATCGGCCCGACCAACCCCGCGCCGACGCGGATGCAATCGCCAAAGCGCGCCTCGCCGAGGTCGCTCGCAAGATTGCAAGCCTGACTGCGCTGCAGGCAGAATTGAGTCGGATGATCGAGGGGTGCAGCCACGGACGCGTAGAGACCTGCCGCGTCATCGAGATACTTGCCGATCACGACAAGTGCAAGCACCATCTGCACACAAACTGATGTCGGGGGCGACTGATGTCGCGATCGGCTGAGTCATCGATGCGAAGTCACCTGCGAGGATCCTGGCCGGAGGGCAGGATCCTGACATCAGGCAGTCGCTTTATGAGACTGCTCTGCGGGTCCACCTCTGGATTTGTTTCGAGGAGGGTTGAATGACTACAACCGCGCAAATCGAAACCTGCCTGATTATCGGATGCCGGTGAGTCTATTCTCCAATGCTACCTTTCACTGTGGCTGTAGCGATACGTGCTGAGCGAGGGTGGGCACTCGTTGCAGCGTGATCCATGAAGCCCTCTCGATTGGTTCCAAGTACCTAAAATGTTTCGGAACCACCCCAAACATGCAGCGTTCGGGTTAGTAATTAAGGAGAACAGCCATGCAAGTTCAAGAAATCATGAGCCGCGACCCCGCCTGCTGCGGTCGCGCCGATACCGTCCGGGATGCTGCGCAAATTATGGCGGATCAGTCGGTTGGGTCCGTACCGGTACTCAACGATTCGGGAGAGCCGGTGGGGATCGTTACCGATCGTGATATCTGCTGCAGCGCCGTAGCACAGGGGAAGGGAGTCGACACACCGGTCTCTGAGGTCATGTCCACAGACGTCTTAACGACGACACCGGATGAGGAAGTGTCGTCCTGCTGCGACAAGATGGAAGAACGCCAGGTCAGGCGGGCAATCGTTACTGATGAAAACGGGAAATGCTGTGGAATAGTCGCCCAAGCGGACGTTGCCCGCAGCGCCAGCGATCGGGAAACTGCGGATCTTGTACATCAGATCTCGAAGCCAGAACGCAAATCGGGCTGCTGCTAGCAGAGCGAAAACCGGAGACAGCGGCATGTTTGATGGAATGATGGGTGGCGGAATGATCTTCGGCATGGGGATTTTTTGGATCCTCATCTTGGTGCTGCTGGTCTTGGCCCTACTGGCCTTGGTGAAATATCTGCGTAGATAAATCCGCCGCAAGGAAACCAGGAGATCGCTTGCCTCAACCGCCCAAGGAGAGACGCAAGGCCATGATCACCTGGACCGTCTGTTTGGACGTAGTCTCGCGACGTTCGGCATCGGCGCGGTGGTCTGGCTGACGCCATAGTCTGCCGTGACAATTGCCACGACGGCGGCACGACCGCGACCATAGAAGCAGTTGTTCTACGGGGTGATGCCGAACTGCCCGATCACCACGACTATCAGCACTGACCCCTCAAAGCGCTGTCATCGTGGAGTAGACCCCTGCTGGACAGACGCCATTTGGATCCAAGGGACCATGTGATGATCCGTTGGGGTTGAAGACGTAGCGACGCTCGCAAACGTCCCACGCTGGTGGGCGCCGGGTGGCATCGAACAGGTCGGTACCCACCTTCAAGTCGCGCCAGAACGGTGCATGCGGACTGTCAGCGTGCTGGGAGAGGTTCGCCTCAGTCATGCGGAACGGCAGAAGCTGGAGCTGAAACGAGGAATTGCCACCGCGGAAAGTCTCGCGAGCAAGCGCGTAGATTTCCTTGATCCCCTCGTCCGTCATGGCATAGCAGCCGACCGACAGGCAATCCCCATGGATCATGAGATAGGTGCCCGTACGCCCCCATGCCTGGTCGAACTTGTTGGGAAAGCCGACGTTGAAGGACAGCCAGTAAGATGACTTCGGATTCATCAGCGCGGGCGTAACGTCGTAGAACCCCTCGGGCGACTGTAGATCGCCCTCGCGGATCTTTGGCCCCAGATCCCCGGACCATTTGCAGATCGGGTAAGTCTTGAACAAGGCGTAGTCCCCGGTATTCGTCCGCTTCCAGACCTCGAGTTCAGAGCTCTGTTTGTAAACGCGGATGACCATGGGCTCGGACGGCGATGAGCCGATCTCGGCCAGCCTGTCCAACACAGGCTTGACGAGTGGAACATTGTGACGATTGTCGCCAACAAACTGGCTGCACGCGGCCAGGAAAAAGGTCATCGTGACGAGGCCAAGGGCGCGTAGAGTGTTGCCGAGCATGCTGTTTGTCCAAAAAGCTTTCAGCAACCATAGACAATGGCCGTTACGTACGGGTGACCCGGCGTCAGGCCTTTACTCTTCCCGGGCGACGATCTCGGGATCGTGATTGACCCTAAGCGGAGCAACGATGAAAGGGCTTCGTTGTTCCGCCACATGCTTAGCAGCCATCTCCCAAAAAGGAAGGAGTGAACCTATGAGGGCCCAGTAATTCCATTCCGCATTTTATGCGAATCCAATGCCAGAATTGCCCCTGCCCTAGTCCGAAACTTGTCGCATATTTCGGACTCCCTTCTCCCCGCGATAGACTGCCTCAATTCCATCACCTAGCCAGAGCGACCGCCACGCGCGGCCATTGCGACACCGGAGGGCCGACTTTTACCCGATGACACATTCGCCTGAGATGCTATTGTCGGAAATTCCGACATGCGCTATATGTGTGTCGGATTTCTAGACATGAGGTCATCGATGACTGTGTCGATTGCAACAATCGAAGACGTAATCCGTGACGAGATACGGAGCGCCCAAGCTGATCGACCAACACCGAAGGCAGGGTGGGAGCCCCAAGTCGACTCCTTGGTCATGATATCGATTGCTCTCCGAATCGAAGAAGAATTCAACGTCAAGCTACCTGAGGCGGCAATGCCTCCAGGTGGCTTCGATGACGAGGATACATGCGTCGCTGTCTTTTCCCAGCGGGTTGTCGAGTTGCTGGAAGAGCGGCAAACGGAAGAGCAGCCCGAAGGAGAGCAAGTGTCATGACCACCGAACGGATCGGCTTCGCCGTTGCCGAGGACGAGAGCCTGGTCCTCGGCGCAAAGCTGCGCGAGGCGAGGGAATATGTGGGGCTTAAGCAGGACCAGGTCGCACAACACATGGAGTTGCCCCGCACGGCGGTGTCGGAAATCGAAAATGGACGCCGTGGCGTCAGCGCCATCGAATTGAAGAAGCTTGCCCGCCTCTATCAGCGTCCGGTGACTTGGTTCACCGGCGAAGAAACAGAGCCGACCGTTCCCGCTGATGTTGCGTTCTTAGCGCGCACCGCAAGCGCTCTGTCGGACAACGATCGTCAGGAACTCCAGCGATTTGCAGAGTTCCTGCGTTCCAGGTCGAAGGTTTCTGGTGATGGTCGGTCGTAGCGAGCGCGAATCCATCCTTCGCGGCATCCGTGGGGCCAAACGGCTTCAGCGGGATCTGCGGCTCGACATCGGCGCTTCTCGCGCACAACGGGTCGACGTCTTCGGCTGCATTGCCCGAATGGGCGCGATGCTAATGTTCCAGCCGCTTGAGCCACTTCTCGGGGCCTTCATTCGCGAAGATGGGGTTGCCGGGATCATCCTGAGTACCCGGCGGCCGCTTGGCATGCAGCGGTTCACTGCAGCGCACGAACTCGGCCATATGTTTCTTGGCCATGATCCCCATGCCGATGACGAGGGCATCCTGCGTCGCGCACCTTGGGCAAATGACTCAGCTAGGGGACCTTCCATTCCTCCCGAGGAAAGAGAAGCAGACGCGTTTGCGTCGTACTTTCTGCTTCCACCCTATCTCATCAAGGAACAGATGGAGCTGCGGGGCTGGGAGCCCCGGCACTTTGAGCAGCCCGAAATCGTCTATCAGGCATCTCTCCGCTTTGGGACGAGCTATCGCGCCACGGTGTTTGCTCTTGAACGGGAACACGTCATCGGTCGCAGTTTGGGACAGCAGCTCCGAAGCGCCGAACCGCGAGATCTGAAGAGGCAGCTTCTGGGCGACTATACGTTGCAGAACGCGCAGCGTGTCGACGTATGGCACCTGACCGAGCGTGACGAGGGCGCTGTGATCGAAGCGAGCCGCGACGACCTTTTCCTGCTTCGACTGAAGGAAGATAGCGGCAGCGGCTACGTCTGGACATTCGACGAACTGCGCGACGCCGGCTTTGCCATTCTCAGAGATGGACGGGAACCCGTTCCCGCGGGCCAGATCGGCGCGCCCACCGTCCGACGCGTTCTCGCCCATGCGGAGAGGCCCTTGGCCGGAATGTTGACGTTGCGCGAGGTGAGGCCGTGGGCCCCTGATGATGATCCGCAGCTCCTGACGCTCTACTGCAAGACTGCAACGAGTGACGAGACTGGTTTGTTCGAGCCGCAGCGCCAGGAGCTTTTGGCTGCCTCATGACGCTGGATGTCATACAAGATCTGCGGCCTGTTCTAGGACCTGTGCGCGATCAGGGTCGCCGCCCGACATGCTTGTCGTTTGCCGCCTCGGCAGCTCACGAGAAGGCGCGTGGTGAAGTAGATCCCCTCTGCGTAGAGTGGTTGTTCTACCATGCCGCACAGCGCGCCGGCACCGGACCCGGCGAGGGCACCACTCTGCCGGACACCCGCCAAGTTCTGCAGGACATCGGCCAACCCCTAGAGGCGTCCTGGCCCTATGATGGTCGGCCCATTAACGGCGCCGCATGGCGCCCTCCAACCAGCGTCTCCCCGATTTTTCGGTGCGGCTCAGATGGCTGCGGCACAAACCTTGCACAAGTTCGGCAAGCGCTCGAAGGCGGCAAGCCGGTGGTCCTTGCGATCTTTGTTTCGGCCGCTTTCACTGCAGCGGCAACTTGGCTCCGAACAGGAAACGAGATCATCCTTCCCGATGACAGCGAACCGATTGACCCTCAGCGCGGACACGCAGTGGTCGCCGTTGGGTATGGCCGCATCGGGAGTGAGGACCTCATCCTGGTGCGGAATTCGTGGGGTCCAGCCTGGGGCGCCGATGGGCATGCTTGGGTAAGAGAGACATATGTGTCCCGCCGTCTGTTCGGCGGATTCAGCATCAGCGAAGGAGACGGCGATGTTCTACAATCCGATGCCGGCGGCATCCACGCCCACGCGCGCGTGGGTTGAGGCAGCAGTCCGCCTCCGGGCCGAGCCCAACCTTACTCTCGGCGGCCTTATGCTTCACATCGAGCACCCCGTTGGTGCGGATGATGATGATGAGGCTGTGATCATGACGGTGGACCGCTTTCTCAGGCAACATGGTGCATACCCCGTCTCTACCGTGGTCAACACAATCTTTCCCTCCGCGCTAGACCGGGGCGACGGAATCGATGCTCTGCGAGAGCGCTACATGGAAGTCTATAAGCGCCGTATGTGCACTCCGGGCGAATGGGGGCGCTACTTCGAGCGCATGGTCAGTTGGCAGGACCGAAAAGGCGGCCATATCGACCAGGTCGCCGAGAATATCCGGATGTTGAAAAACGCCCGCGAGGGACGCTTCTATGAGAACCGTTATGAGATCATAATCTCAGACCCGGCGAGAGATTTGCGCAAAGCGCTAAACAGGCAATGCCTGAGCATGATCGAGTTGAAGCCGGAACGGAACGGCTCCCTGCACATGATCGCGCTCTACCGGAACCACTATTACGTCCAAAAGACCTTGGGCAACCTGCTGGGCCTGGGCCGTCTCCTGGAATTCATCGCCCGAGAATCCGGTTTCGAGGTCGGCACGCTGACCGTGAATTCCACATCGGCCCGCCTCGACACTGAAGGCTGGGGCAAAGCCGACGTCCTCTCTTTGGTAGACGATTGTGCGGCGCGGCTCCTCAGGGCTGCTGCCTGAGGGGGCAGGCTCACGCTCGCGCGGCAGCGTCGCAGTAAGTTTCTGGGTCGCGACAGAGGAGGACGCTAGGCGAAGAGCGGGAGGGTTTCCTGCTTGTCCATGAGCCCCAGGCCGTAGTGTGCGCTGACGCCCTCGATGAACTCGGTTTGCCCGCCGTAACTGGGATGCCTGACCTTCTCTGCGGTAACCCCGAGATCCTCAAGTGCCAGCTGAGCATCGCGGCCGATCGCGAGAACACGTCGCGGTGCCAGGAGGTGGATAAGCCCGACCATCACGTGCTTACTGGCCAGTCGTTCGCTGCGGGTATGGCAACGATTGGACATAGGGTCCCCGGCGACATGAGGATGGAGCGGAAAGACGTTCCAAAGGAAGACAGGCTGCCTGATGGCAATAAGCATCTGCCAGATCACGGTCGCAGTACGTTCAGCGACCATGGGACCATTGGTGGAACGCGACAAGGGGGGCGTGCCCAGTAGATCAGCGTGCGCGGCCAAGTGTGCTTCGTCCGTCAGAGCCAAACCGGTCCGGCGTCCGCCGCGGTAACCCAGGTCACGGGCCACCCAAATAGATTCAACACCTCGGTCGATCGCCGCGTCCAGCACCATCTCCAGGTTGTGGCGGCGAATCTGAGCGGCGTCGGGACGGTCGAAGTCCGAACACAGGTCCGAGTATGGGTTGAAGGCGTCTTCGAACCTAAGGCCGGCAACGAGTTCTACAAATTCTGCGGCGTTCCGTGGGTAGTCACTCATGGCAGCTCTTCAAAATCGACCGTACGCTTGGTTAGGTCAATGACGACCGCGCCATTGCGATGCTTCTTGAGCTCTCGAAACACCCGAAACCCTTCGAGAATCGCTCGCTCCCACTGCCAGAGCGGGCGCTTCTCAACCTCGTAGCCGCGTACCAGCTCATGGACAGCCTTAAGCAGACCGTAGTCGAGAGAGGTAGCGTTTCGAAACTCGGCCTGCCGTAGACCATGATTGAAGATCCACGTCGAGATGCCTTCTTCGATGATGTTGGCGCGCGCGCCATCCTCGTTCTCATCGACCTCTGGCCTGCTTTTGCGTTTCAGACGCAACAGTGCCCGCATTGTCGGCGACCAGCCAAGGATGCCGGCGAAGGCCAGGTGAAAGACGTCGTGGTATCGATAGTCGTCCTGTTCGTGGCGATTGTCGGTCAGCGGGCTGCCGAGATTGACGCCGTTCCATCGCTGAACGACAAATGTCCGACCGTTCACCGTTCTCTCAATGAACTCGACCCGCATCTGCCGTGGTAATTGCTCATATTCGGGGAAGCCTTCATCGAACAGAGGGCCCCAGTGCTGCTGGTCCGGCCAGCGACCGAGCGTTTTGGCCACATTGTTACGGGCCGCCTGTTCGAGGCTCACATGAGCGTCGTCGGCCGCCATCAGCAACGCGCGAAAAATCTCAACTAAGTCGGCCGACAGACGATCGCGGTTCTCCTTGATCTGCCCTTCGCTCCAATCAGCCAGGAGCACTCCAACCTTGCCTGCTAAAGCGAGCAGGCGGTGCTCTACCTCCTCGCCTGCCAGGATTTCCGCGAAGGGCACTTCGGGCTGCTGCAGGTCCTCGAATGTCGAGGCTCCTGATCGGCCTTTATAATCCCAATCCTCGAGTCGAGCGGGAACGCTTCGGGCGATCTGGCTTAGCGGTAGCTCAGCGCGGAGTGCGGCATTCGCGAAGTACCATAGAGCGTCGCCCAGTTCTTCGATGACCTCCTCGTGGTAGGCCGCGAAGGCATCCTTATCGCGCTGCTTTTTCTTGAGAGCACTGAGAAGGCTTCCTACCTCTCCGAACAAGCCGAGGAGCACAAAGCCCAGGCCGTCGACGCCCGACTTGTCATTGCGGTCGGTTCGGGTGGTGAAGTCCTGGAACTCATCAAGCCCGATGGGCCGGTCGCTGTCACCGAAGAGGGAGCCTTGGTTCCTGAGCAACGCGCGACCGTCTACAGCCATATTGATTCCCCCTCCAAGAATCTTGCCGCAGGCAAACCATTGACGCAAGTGAATCGGAGGGCGAATTCTTCTGACAGGGGAAGTGGCTAAGGATATTTAGAGACCGCGATTGGCTGCACGAGGGGATTTAATGGATTCGACTTCAGCGACGTTCCTGCACGTTACGGATGCGCACATCGCCTATGCGGGAACGGTATTGGAGCGGGATGACCGCAAGAACCCGGTCGTTGGTCTGCCGGCACAAACACGCGAGACAGCCCTTCGGCAGGTCTTCGAGCGTCTGGCGGAACAATTGAAACGAGAAGGTCGCACCCTCGATGGGGTAATCTTCTCTGGAGACGCGCAGGACCGCGGAAGGCAAGGCGGCCATGAGCTGCTGCTCCATCTGCTGCTCAACTACTTCGGCCCCTTCGGCATCACAGAAGAGCGCATCGTCGCCACGCCCGGCAATCATGATGTCGATCGCGCATATGATCCCGGGACGGCAGAGCGTTACAAGGACTTTTGCGCGACCTGGCGCGATCATGGATGTGTTGTGCCGTGGATCGATGGTGTCGATGTAGCCGGACCGGCAGCACGCCATTCGCTTGTCGATGTCGACGGCCGCTGGGCGATCTTCCCGATCAACTCGAGCAATTGGTGCCATGCCGCTGCAGTTCTCCCTGAACCACTCGCAACCGTGTGGTCGCGATTGCCACAACTCGCCGCGGGGGGAAACAAGGAGATTGAAACCGAGCTGCAGAAGCAGCTGGACGCGCTTGCCCGCTATGACATGGCGAGGGTCTCGGAGCCGCAGTTGGAGCAGGTGAGACGGCTCGTTGAGGCAACACCACTGCCGGAGCATGGGCGGCAGCTCCGTATCGCGGTGTTACACCATCACTTGCGGGCGCCGAGCCTTAGAGAGGAGATCAAGGCGTTTGCAGACCTCTCTAATCTCGAGCAGGTGCGGGCTTTCCTTCGGGACCGCGAGTTTGATGTCGTCGTTCACGGCCACAAGCATGAACATGCGGCCCAGTTCGACCATGTCTACGATCATGCGGGGATTGATGCCCGGCGTGTGCTGGTCGTTTCGGGCGCCACCTTCGAGAGCGGGCGCGAAACCGACGCCGTGCGTTTGCTCACGTTCGAGGGCCTGCCCTACATCCCATCAATTCGCGTAGAAGCTATCCCGCTGCAGCGCGGCGGAGTGGATGCCCCAACTATTCCGGCCATCATGAGGCGTCTTTGGGCGTCGGAAAACATCACCGACGGACCGATGACGATCCAAGGTAGCGACATCGACGAGGTCTACGAGCGCGTGGTGGAGGTGGCGCGGTTGGAGGCCGAGGGCAATACGTTAATTGTACATCTCGATCTGCCGTCCCACGAGACCGACAGGTTGCCATTGCCAGACAATTACCCGATGGCTGAGCCGCTCGAACCCGGTGCTCGTCAGGAATGGCTGCGCGAACTCGTTGGCTGGTGGCAACTCGACCGATCAAAACTGGAACAGCGGATGCCTTTCGTGCATGGCACGCGGCTACGTCGCTATGGCGGCAAAATCGATCAGATCGAGCGCATCAAGAAGCTTCTCAAACAAAAGGCCAGCACCCGCGCTCTCGCCGTGCTGGTAGATCCGTTTCGCGACTTCACCGCCGATGGAAGCGGCGAGGAGTTCGCCTCGTTCAGTCTCGTCGAGTTCAAGCGCAGAAACCTTGGAAACGGTCGGAGCTCGGTGGAAGTAATCGCGTTCTACCGAGCCCAGGAGTTTGCGCGATGGTGGCCCATTAACGTGGCCGAGCTGAGATCGCTGCAGATTGAGGTATGCCGCCATCTGAATTTCGATCCGGGGAGGATCACAACCATTGCTGCCGATGCCCGAACGCATTCCCGCAGCCCCACACAGGTTGCCATGCCAATCGTGGATCGCTGGCTCGACCAGGCGCCTGAACGGTTGCATGCCCTTGCTAATGTGCTCGTTCATAGGGCTGCCCGAAACGACAAGGAGCGTGCGGCGCTTGAGGGATGGGGTCGCTGCCTCACCGAGCTTGAGGATGTGGCCAAGAACTATAATCCAGACGGCGTGCCTGTTGCCGTGGAGGGTCTCGAAGTTCTGGCTTCGTATGTGCAGATTAGTGCCGAGAGTGACCCTGCTCTCACTAGACTGGTGCGCGAACTGACCAGGCTCGCCGAAGACAATCGGGGTTTCGAGAATGGTGCCCGCGATCGATCAGCCTTCGACACCTGGTCCAAGCGCACACTCGTTTCGATCACGGACCTGCGAGAAATGACGGCTCAGCGCATTTCTCCAAGTTCATCGTGATGCAGTTTGCAGGAGCCGAGCAACTGCGTTCCCGTTGACAGCGCGACTTGTCCTGTGAATAGGTGTCCTCTGTCCCCGGACAAAGGACAGGGCGCAATGAAAAGCCAAGATGTGGTTATCCTATTAAAGCTGGTAAGTCTGGAGGAAAACGAGCGAAATGCCGATTCGTCGCCTCAGCCGCGCGGGCTCGCCGGAGGTGAGGACCCATATTCCGTACGCGGCCTCGAAGCGGCGCTTGGCATCAGCAAAACCGAGGTCAGCGCTTCGCTCAACCGCAGCATTGCATCGGGCATCGCCATCAAGGACCGAAAGTCTGGCCGACCCAAGCCGAGCCGACGCCAGCTGCGGGATTTCATTGTTCACGGCCTGAAGTTCGTCTTTCCGGCGTCCCCGGGCGCAATGCAGCGCGGTCTACCCACGGCTTTTGCCGCACCTGTACTTCGAGAATCGCTGCATAGTGCCGGCAGTCTTATCAGCGTCTGGCCGTATGCTCAGGGCCAGGAAATGGGCCAGTCCGTCGAGCCACTCTTCAGAACGGTGCCGGAAGCAGCCGAAAAGGATAAGCGTCTCTATGAGTACCTCGCTCTCGTTGACGCCGTCCGCTTGGGAAACCAGCGGGAGGCCAACTTGGCGGCCAAGCTATTGACTGAGAAAATAGGATGACAATCCAAGGGCAGCTCAAGGAAATGCTGAAGACCGTTGCCCTCGCTCTCGGCGACGAGCTGCGGCAACGCCTGGTGTTTGTTGGCGGCTGTACAACGGCCCTTTTCATCACCGATCCAGTAACTCTCGAGGGCGTTAGGGCGACCGACGATATCGACCTGATTGTCGATCTCGCCGGCTTCGCCGAATGGACGGAACTGATGGATCGATTGCGCGAGCGGGGCTTCACCGAGTCGGCGGAAGACGACGTCATTTGCCGCATGAAGCTTGGTGAACTCAAAGTCGACTTCATGCCCGACGACGAGGCGATCCTTGGCTTCAGCAACCGCTGGTACGGCATGGGTATCGAGACGGCTGTCCAGACGGAACTGGAAGAGACGCTTGTGATTCGGCGCCTCACCGCGCCGCTATTCATCGCCACCAAGCTGGAGGCGTATCGCGGTCGCGGAGAAGGCGACCTTATAGGGAGCCGCGATGCGGAGGACATTCTTTTGCTCGTCGACGGCCGAGAGGCGCTCGTTGAGGAAATATCAGAGGCCGCGCCGGAGATCCGAACTTACATTGCGGAGCAGATGGCGAAGCTGCTTGCGGATCAGAACTTCGACCATTTCCTTCAGGGGAACATTCGAGGACCGGCGGGCCGCGCTGATATTGTTTACGATCGCCTTGTGGCATTGAGCCAACTGAGCGCCGGCTGACATGGCCTTCGAAATCGCGTGGCACTGTCAGCAGGGAACCAGAACAGCCGACAACCGCGACCACGCCGGCATTGGCGTCCGTGGCGATAAACTTCTGGCGATCGTTCTCGACGGATCCACTCGGGGACCAACAAGCGGTCAGTTTGCTCAAGAAATCGCGCGACGGTTTGTCGACTGGTTCGTGGCCGGCGTCGAGGAGATAACCGGGGACGCGTTGGCGAAACAGCTTCGCGAAACGCATCACACGCTCGCAATAGACTTTAAGAGCGACTCTGCGAGCTATGTCATTCTATATGCGGAAACGACGGGACCAATGGTCGTGCTGCATGCCGGCGATTGCCTCATCGGTCGCACCGGTGGCGAACAGCCCACATGGCTCCTCCAGCCACACACACTGGCTAACGCTCTAGCGGCTGTTCCAATAGAGGTGCTCGCGAAAGAGCCGACACGTCATATCCTCACGAGAAGTTTCAGATCGAAACGCTTTATGGCTCCCGAGCATGCCTTTATCGACTTGGACGATCGGTCACTGCTCGTGGCGACGGACGGCTTCTGGGCAGAAATGGACGCCGGCGGTCAAACCGCTTTCGTGAACGGGGATCGCCCCTTCGCTAGAGAGGAGCACGATGACAGAGGTGTGCTGTTGATATCCCGGAAAAAATCGGATGGCGGGATCACGATTGCCGGCCCTCAGCCTACCGCCAACCTCTATTTGCGAATGACGTAACGGGCGATCGACATCGTCCGGAGGCAGCGGCTACAAATCAAAAGTAATTTCAACCGCGCGTACGCGGCATCGACAGTCCGGCCGGTGCGGTGCAAGGGCCGGAGATTTGGAATCGTCGTCCCCGTCAAAAATCAAGCTGTGAAATGTTTGGAGCCGGAAGCGGTAGCCCAATCGCATCGGCAAACTCCTGATCTGAAATCGAGCCCAAGAACGTGGGCGCCTGGCTCGCGGTCGCTGGATATCGGGGCTTAGGGTTAGGTATGGCGAAAGCCGGCGTGCCGATGCGCCCTTCGTCCAATACAAGGGCGCCAAAGCCAGTGATGTAAGTTGCGTTCACATGACCTGCACCGTAATGCCCATAAAGAGCGTACGAGAGAATTCCGACGCGTCGGCGCCAATGAGGCGACAGAAGGTCACCGAGCTCAACACCATGACACTGCATGGCGATAAAGGCTGGCCGCTTTCCCGAGAACTGACTGGCGGCCTTCCGCATCGCCTCAAGCTGCGGCGTCGAAGTATCGTCCTCCTTCTCGCTTCTCATTACAACCAAGCAACCTTCACCCGGCGCAGTCAACGCACCCGCGATATGCAGATTTGGTCCAAAGCGCGCCGTACAGCGGGACTGGACTTCCTCTGAGGTCCGGACGCTCGTGCCAAGAACCTCCTTGACTGTGTACCTTTCGACGCGAAAGAGCTGGTCTTTGCGATTGGCTGGCGTCTTACCTCCGAGTACCTCTTCGGCTGCTCGCAGCAATATCGCCTGCTTATCTTGCGCGGAGGAAAGGCGCCCAGCGAGGGTAATCAAGACCAAATCGCCGGTCGCCCCAGCGGAACGCCGCTCAATGGCCGGCCTAAGTGCATCGACAAAACGATAGAAGTCCTTCCTGTGGATCTGCCGTCCCGCATCCGCCGACAAACTCTTGCACTCCACCTCACCAATGAAATCCTCGCGGCTGAAAGCAAGGTCGTAGTTCGCGCGCCCCTCCAAGTCTGGAAATTCGACATCGCAGCCCTGATCGATAAGACGCTGAGCGAGGTCCATTTCTAGAAACAGCGCCGCAAATCCGGTCGTAGCGTTCAAAGCATCTCGAAGCCTGCCCTCCAACTGTTTTTGGCCCTTGGGGGACGAGCGCCGATGCACCTCGACGACGGTGCCCGCAAAGTTGACTGCGGCTCGCGTGAGCGTGTCTGCATGCGCTTCCGCCAATTGTCCGACCTTTGTCAGAACGTCGTACTGGTGAGCTATCGCCATTTCGAGCCAGTGATAGTCGGCGACGATCTTCCAGCGGTAAGAAGAGATCGACTTTTCGCGGTCAAGTTCATCAGCACGCGCCAGCCAGCGCCGCTTGCCCGCGAGCTCGAGGACTTGGTCCACATGACCCCCAAGCGCTGTTATATCCTGAGGAAGAAAAAATCTCACGCCATTGTCCTTGACGATTAAGCTCGAAAGTCAGCTCCCGGAGTGGCTTCGCATGAACCTGCGGAGTTTGGTATTACGGATCGATGTGTTTCAGAACCATACCGTAATGAGCCGGGCTTTGACCGTAGTTTCTCCCCTTCGGATTGTTGTAGGCGAGCCAATACTCGGAAGGCGGATGCATCGGAACGACCTCAATCGCCGGCGTCTCCCGGAAATTACCGATCAGACGGTGCAGGTCTGCTCTAAGCTCTCCAAGGTCGGCGGCCTGCGACAGGTCGACTTCGTCGCGAAACCTTGCGCTCTCGGCGGGCACGACGACCGCACCTTCTACTCGGGTTTCCCCATCTACGTGGGCGTTGATCCCATTGATGGCGAGATTGTAGATCTTACGATCACGCACTGCCATATGCCGGCCGAAGGCCTCGAGTATTTCGATCAAATGCTTGAGGGGCGGCAACAGACGCGGCTCGCCTGAGCCCCCAAAATCCATCAGGTAATGCCGATCGTTAGCCAGATCGCCGGCCCCGAGTTACGCAGCTCTTCCTGGACCAAGCCAATCAGAGCTATGATCTCTTCTTCTTCCACCTGCTTCCCCACAAATTATTGCGAACCGTTATTTCGGTTGCTCCAGCGGGCTCACACGGCGGTCTATTACGTGTCGTCCTAGGCGTCCGACAGGTGCTTGGATGAACCCTCCGTCGGGAGCCGTTCTCTCAACCTTTGGAAACGCTTGTTGCATTCTGTCGTGAAACCAAGTTCCCGAAGCGATCGCTGAATTTCGTGCTGCTCAAACCCGCCGGCGCGATATCTCGTATCGAGTAGGTGGCCGACCGCTGCAGACGCAGAATTGTGAACACTCAAGTCGATCAGTGGAAGCTCTTCCCACAACAAACGCCTCGCAGCCAGATAGACCATTCCCGCGCGACCAAGTCGTTGAACGGCGTGCGAGCTGATGTCCTTAGCGACGAGCCGTAAAATTGAAGAGCAGGCAATCGCCTGTTTGTGCGTGAATTCAATAGGCGTGCCCACCTGGACCGGAATCAGCTCTGGTTGCGTCATTTCACCGGTCCGGCTGCGCCAAGCTTTGAGCGACGCAACAATGCCTTCCGAAGAACTGTCAGAGACTAGCGCGGCGGAAGCGATACCGTCCCGATGTGCAATGCAGTTTCTCGCCCTCCGGAAATATTGGTACAAGGGCAGAAGGAAGTCATCAAACCCGGACGTGCGACCGCCGACCCGGCGGTAAAGGACTTTTGCTGGATCTGCGAAGCCCTCCTCATCTAAGTCGGCGGCATCGTCGCCCGGTTTCTTATTGCCGCGAAACACGCGCCACCGTTCAAGATCAGCTTCGAGGTCACTGAAAAAGACGTCAAAAGCCGAGAACGCTCTTACCACGCCAGCCTGACCTATTTCTCGACGGGCGCCGGCGATCAGCTGCATAGGTTCGCGCCAGTCCGGCATTCCACCCCAGAGCCATCCTCGCTTTGAGAACCGCTCGTATAACTCGTCCGCTGAACGACCTGATTCCACCTCGTCCGCCAAAAGGCTCAGACCCATGGTCTGCAGTCGAACCGACCCACTAAAGCGTTCGTGAAAGCGATGATAGCGTAGAAAGGCCTCAGTATTTGCGCCGTCAAGGTTCATTCCGCCCCCTCTGATGACCCCATCGAATTCACCCGGTCCCACGTGAGTTTGTCAGCTGTCGCAAGACCGGCATCTTGCAACGCTTCTAGGTCTGGCAGATCTCGAAGTGTGTTTAGACCGAAATGGCCCAAGAAACCCTTGGTCGTCACGTAGGTGAATGGCGCACCTGGCGTCGGGCTACGAGGGCCTGCTGCGATCATGTCTTTGTCGCGGAGCTGACCGATGATGTCCCGCGAGATCTCTCTCCCCAATATCTCGGACACACCCGCTCGAGTGATGGGTTGGTGGTAGGCGATCGACACTAGAACCATCGTTTCGGCTTGTGTCAGTTCGAGCCGGCGCTCTGGTCCTGCCGTCGATGCCCTAATGGCCGATGCATAGGTCGGCCGGGTTCTAAATTGCCAGCCACCCGCAACGCTAGCGATCTCATATGGCTTTCCCATGAGGTCAGCCCGAATGTCGTCGATCAGCAGGTCGATGTTTGCGTCGCGACCGATCACCCGGGCCAAGACCTCCCGTTCCACCGGCCTGGGCGCGGCGAACAGCACCGCCTCGATGCGGTTCATCCATTCGCGCCAGCGTAGGTCAACAGGCATATCGGCCAACTCGGCATCGAATATGGGTGATTCAGCATCTGTCCGTTTGCGCTTGGCCATCTGCTTTGCTCTTACAACCCGTAGAGCCGAAACGTCGAACGACCACTGAGCTCACGCACCGCCCCCAACTCCCCCAACCGATCGAACAGCCGCCGAGCCCCGCGCGCCGACAGTTTTGCGCTCGACCAGGACGCTGGCACTGCGTCATCGGACAGCAGCAGTTTGAGGACATCGGCACCGCCCTTGGCGCGCAACTTCGGCGCCACCGTCGTTAGTTTTGCAGCCCGCTGCGCCAATTCTATCCCAAGATCGCAGGCCTCTGCCGCCGCCGTGGCGTAGGCAAAAAACACCGCCCTGCCCCACCCTTCTCCTCCCGGCCGGATGCGCTTGCGGTTTTCACCCGACTTGAAGACCGGCGACGACGCCTGCCTCATCAGCAGCGGCACCGGGATAGGCCATTTGAACTTCTGGGCAAGCAGCATGTCGGCGAGCCAGAACGCCAAAAGTTCGGCATCGGGCCGGGCCCGATAGACGGCGGCGGCAATCTCGGCCGCCAGTATCGGCGCCGGCCGGGATGACGCCACCATGTCTTCCGCATTGGCGACCACCTCTGCGAGACCCTCATCCCAGTGAAGGCCAAGATGCTGTTCGGCAACCGGGCGCACGATTTCTGCGTCGCAGCTCGTTGTCCGGCTGGCCAATCGGCGCCAAGCCAGGAGAATGTGCCCCGCTGGGCCAGGGTCGTCGCCGATGGCGCGCAAATAATTGGTATCGCGCAGGGCGGATTCGTCCTCGCGCCTGCCGGTCAGATTCACCGCTGCTGCGGCGCCTTGCAGCGCAAGGCGCTGCCGCCAAACCCCAGCCCAATGCACGTCTTGGCGAACCAGATTATCCAATGAATTCAAGGCCGCGCCAGCCATGTAGCCGGCATCGACATCGCGCTGCACCTCACCGCGCGGTCGCGCCCAAGCCGGCACCTTGGGCACCCACAACGGGTCGTAATGGAGCAAATCAGCAGCGATTTTCATGCGAAGAGGGTAACACGTCGCGGCGCTTTATGCTATCCGATCAGCCATAAACCGCCCCGCTCGTCGCCACCTCAACACGAATGATAATCTTGCATTATCGTTTGTTTTGCTCATTATAGAGAGAATGCCCCAAAATCACGACGCGAGCACCGAAAACGACGCCCAGGACGGCTCAGGTCGACCACAGAGCATGCCGGCACCCGTCGGAATTTCGTCCACTAAGAACGGCGGTGTCGAAACGGACAAAATCGACGACCAGATGGAGGCAGCCTCAACCGAAGCCCCTGCCCTATCACCTGCTTCTACCGGCGTTCCGGTGCATCTCGAGCATCTGGCCAGCCGGGCCCGCGATTATGTTGAGGCCGCCAGTTCGGCCAACACCCGCCGCGCCTATGCCTCAGACTGGAAACACTTCCTGGCCTGGTGCCGTCGCCAGCAACTGGAGCCCCTGCCCCCAGATCCGCAGATTGTTGGCCTCTACATCACCGCTTGCGCAAGCGGTACCGTCGCCGCAGGCGGTCGCGCCAGTTCTGTTTCAACGATCGAGCGGCGCCTTTCCGCTCTGGGCTGGAATTTTACCCAGCGTGGGCTGACGCTCGATCGCAAGGATCGGCATATCGCCACCGTACTCGATGGCATTCGCAACACTCATGGACGGCCGCCAGTCCAGAAGGAAGCGGTGCTGCCCGAGGACGTCATCGCCATGCTCGAGACCCTCGATCGCGGCACCCTGCGCGGCCTGCGCGACCGAGCCATGCTGCTGATCGGCTTCGCCGGGGGTCTCAGGCGTTCCGAAGTCGTCGGGCTCGACGTCGGCCGCGAGCAGACCGAGGACGGCCGGGGTTGGGTGGACATCCTCGAACGCGGCATGGTCTTGACGATGCGTGGCAAGAATGGTTGGCGCGAGGTCGAGATCGGCCGGGGTTCATCGGACAGCACCTGCCCCGTCTCGGCGCTCGAGACCTGGTTGAAGCTCGGCCGCATTGGCCATGGCCCGCTATTCCGTCGGGTCACCGGCGAGGGCAAGACTGTCGGCCCGGAGCGGCTCCGCGACCAAGAGGTGGCGCGACTGGTAAAGCGTGCAGCGGTTGCAGCCGGCATCCGTGGCCATCTTTCGGAGGCCGAGCGCAAAGGAAAATTCGCAGGGCACTCCCTGCGGGCTGGACTCGCGAGTTCAGCCGAGGTTGATGAACGCTATGTGCAAAAGCAACTCGGTCATACATCGGCTGAAATGACCCGGCGCTATCAACGCCGCCGTGATCGGTTTAGGGTCAATCTCACCAAGGCTGCCGGGCTTTAAGCCCCTGCCCTATCGATTTATAGGCATATTATGGATGCCGTTCAGCTCATGCAGAGCCTTAAGAAGCGATATTGGTCCACCGTCACCTTGGCGGACATCCTGGGCTGTCCCACCGTGGTGGTGATGGGCTGTTATTATGGCAATGCTCCGGTTCCTCAGGCGGTCGGAGAGTGGCTGGCGCGGCTTGCCGAAGCCCATGACAGCAATCCCCCTACACTCGATCAGCAGGATCAGCCGTAATGCAGACAACCATCGATCGGCTGAGCCAAGAACTGTCTAGCCGCTACGTGTTCTACCTGGAGACGCTGCTGGTCGAGCTGGTCGGTGAGGGTGGTGCCTTGCAGTTCCAGTGTGGTTTCAGTCTTAGGAGCGATCACTTGCTGCGCACCTGCAAATTTGCGGTCTCTTCCACCGAATGGTCGACCGATGCGGAGCGTGACGCCATCGCGTTCGCCGTCTTCGAGGAACTGGAGCACTTCATCGACGAAGTGATCGCCGAACACCATCAGGACACAAACTGAAGAAGATCACTCATGACCGATGACGATGAGTTGCCTATTGGCAAAAGCATGCAGGACTTTACCGCCGAGGTTCGCGCAACCGCTTATTTCCTCTGGGAGCAATCCGGGCGTCCAGCCGGTAGGGAAGACGAGTTCTGGTATAAGGCTCTCGATCAACATATTCGCGCGCGCGCGAACGCCGAAAAACTCGATGAAGAGCCGCCCCCGCGCTCATAATCAGCGACTTTATGAAGGGCCCCTTGCCCGATTGAAGCTCGGGCGAGGCATGAACATCCAACCAGGTCGAAATGTCCGCCGATCCGCGGGTCAGCCTTAGATCGGCGCAGTCCCGGCATCATCCCCAAGACAGCTGATCGCGAGGCAGCCGGCCGCTTGGATCGAGGACCTGGACCTGGTGGGGCAGATCGGGGCCCCAATCCCAAAGTACTAGATTGCGATCCTCATCCTCGGCACCGGGAGCAAAACTGGGCACCAAAATCCCGGCGGTCCCGCTCGCGCGCAGCCGATCATAGATCGACCAGGACGCTGGCCGATCGCCGTTGCTCAGTGCTGTTGCCCAAGCGCAGCCCATTTCTTGAAGCGTCACATCGAATGCCCCCCTTCCCTCCTCGCGGGTCAGATCAACGATGTCGTCGCAGTCGATCTCGTAGGAGCACAGCACGGTAGGATCCAACCGATGCGCAAAGCCCTGGCTGACCTCTTTGATCGCCGTCATGATGGTCAAACCGAGATAAAGCGCCGGGACACCCTTGGGATTGAACCGGGCACCACGAAGTGCAGCCCCCTCGCCCGAAAGCGGCTTGTATGCCCATTTAGGATCATGCGCGCGATAGCAGGAGCCAGTAAACCTCACGCAAATCCGCCAAGTGCCATGTGATCGAGATATTCTCGTACCGCGGCAGCCTTGCCATCCTTGATCAGCGCCTCAGCTGTTCGCCCTCCGAAAGCGGGAAGCGGCTGAGCGCGATACCAAGCCATGGCCTGATCTTTACCCCCTGCCCACTCCGACACCCGACTAATGATCTCCAGCATCTCCCGCAAACGCCCCTGAGCTTTGGGCGCACCAATCCGTGTAGAGCGATAAAGTGTTTCTCGGGCAAGGCCGGCAGTCTGGGCAAGCTGGGTCTTTGACATGCCAAATCCGTCCGCGACCCGCTCTGCCGCAATTTTTCCAGTGGAATCCATATACAACAGGATCAGCGGCTCCGTAGAGAACGCAGCATTCTGCAAGGGTGCCATCGCCAACCTCATCTACTAACACCTGTCAATCAGATGTCATCAATATATGTCATTCAACATGGCAACTCAAGAGTGTCGCCCCCCGAGATTTCGGTACCAAGGCCGCTTCGGGCCTCAGGAGAATGCCTCAGGCATAAACCCCCGCACGCCCTGCCATCCGACACAGGGTCATAAGTGGTCTTGCCCGCCCAGCCAGGAAAGGGCTGGTGTTTGAACCAACTAGCGGCCTGACTTTCGTCAGGACCGAGCGCTGCCTCCAATATGGGCTCGCTGTTTTCGTGGTTGTCGCTCTTCGAGGGACGCCAACCAGTCGCGCAAGTTCTGCTTGGGTCACTCCGAGCTGCTCTGAAAGCCGAAGTGCTATGAGATAGTGCAATCCGCAATCTCCGGTCAGCATGTTCGCCTCCGGTCACAAATCGCACGGTTATTGCCCAAACTTTGCGCTAAGCCAGCTCCCTTCTGTGTCACTTTTGCTTGCTGCCAGGTTTTGCAAGGCTGACGCGTAGAGATTCGCTGACCTCCAACCGCTGCTGCGTTCGCGCGATGCTTTGGGCTGTGTTCAACTGGCCCTCTACGACATTCACGTCCCTACCCACGCTTTTGGCGTCCTCAAGTTTGGCCCGCAACAGCGCCATGATCATCGGCCAGGCCGAGAATTTCCCTTCTTTGGCGCGATCGGTCAGATTTCGGAGGTATCCGCCTGGGCTGCGTACTGTCTCCTGCTTCTGGTAGATCGCGGCCAGCGTAATCGCCGCCTGCCGCTCACCCATGGCCATCTTGCTCTCCTCCCAGGCGCTCGGGCTGACACCCAAGACCGGGCGCGCCAGTTCGACCGCGGCAAGAAACTCACGCCAGTTTCGGATTTCGCTTCCGCCCTTCACCAACCACCGTGCGTTGGGGCAGGCATCGAGCACAATTCCAAGGGGAAGCTCACGTTGCGGCAAACTGCGAACATTGTCTGGTTCGCTAGCTCTGCCGCTCGCTTCTTTTTGTTTTCCTAAGCCGCTTTCTAAATCAGATTTAGGTTCTGGTTTTGAATTCTGTATGTGGCGCTCAATTTGAGACTCATTGGCGTTCAGATTTTGAGAATTGATGAACGATTCCAGCATCTCACGAATTTCCGACCACAGCGTGTCCAGCTCGCTCGCAATAGCTTCGAAGACCTGTCTCGGCGCAGTCCTGGGCAATCGAGCAATAAGGGCCCTGTACTGGTTCTGCAAAGCGCCCCAGTTGCCCGGGATTCCCTCATCAATGCCAGTCTCGATCATCTTGACGATGTCCCGACGGCATATGGTTAGCCGTTCCTTTACGAGCCGAAGAGCTTTGCGTTCGGCCTTAATCCTGTCTGCAAGCGCCTTAAACTCGGCTGCTCGTGCAACGATCGGCGTCAGATCAAAACCATAGGCCTGTTCGACATCCCCGTCCTCTCCCCTCCGCGCAAAGCGCTTGCCGTTGGGGCTGTCGCGGCGAATGACCAGGCCGCAATCGACGAGGTTTGCCAGATGGCGCCGAAGTGTCGCCGGCGACATCCCATTGGCTCGTGCGATGAGCTGTTCGTTTGACGGCCAGACAATGAGCTGGCTGTCTCCGTAAAGGGCCGTTTCCGGATGGAACGACAGTAGCGCGTCCAAGATGGCAAGGGCGCGATCAGAAGCGCCAAGGGCGACACGCGCTTCCTTGATGTCTTGGAATACGCGCCACTTGTGTACGGTAGCCTCTGGAGGAGCGCTCTGGGCGGCCATTTGATTTACGACCATGCCGAGCGACATTGATCGCCGCCCAAAGGGCGTCGTTGCGGGATGGGAATGCATTATCTCTTACCTAGTGATAGGCAAAAGAAATCTGGCCGCTGACACGGTGTTGGCCACTAGGGCCTTGACTGCGATTCCGGGAAGTGCGATTCTCGTGTTACCACACTACGAGAAGGCTTCCGGATTTCGGTTTCGGGGGCCTTTTTCTTTTGCGTGTTGATTTTTGACGCGTTTGTTGTGTGTCTACTCGCCCCCCTGTTGCCTGAATTCCTCATAAAGATCGTCTAATCGCGCAGCAACGAAGGCCCCAAAGTTTGGCAATCGTTTCTCGTCGAAGGTGATAGCGGTCTGACCCGCCCGCTGATCAATTTTGGCAGCACGCTTTCCGTTGGGTGGACCCCAGCCTTTTGACTTGCTAGCTCCGGTAGCCGATGGTGCCAAAGCTTTTAGAACAAGCGAGAACCTCTGATCGCTATCGGCGGAGGAAAATTTCTCAGACTGAATCACCTCATCAACTCTGGATGAAGCTTTGGGTTTATCGAGTGCCTCAACTAACGAAGTCCATCGAGCGCGTCCGACCTTCGCTGCAGGACCAATCTTCCTCGCCAAGTCTTCGGGAACCCGTCTTGCGACAGCAATGTAGCGGCTAAGGTCTGCTTTGTCGGCACCTAGCGCAGTCAGAATGATTGATCGGTCGTAGCCTGAGTCTTCCAAGCGCCTGGCAAACAGAGCTTTCTCGATGAAAGAAAGGTCAGATCGGTCAAGATTTTCTCGACCTTGTGCGACAACCATCTCTTCATCAGACAGTGTACGAACGATCGCTCTAACAGGTTGACCAAGTTGACCTAGGGCACGAAGGCGACGCCGGCCATATGCGATCTGAAAACGCCCCGAAGCGCCAGGATGCGGACGAACCAAAACTGGAACTTGCTGGCCCTGCTGCTGGATGCTTGCAACCAGCAAGTCGAATCCAGGGTCAATGTCCGACGGAAGGCGATCAGCAATCGGTGAGGGATCTACGAGCGACGGATCGATGGAAACTACATGGTCCCCGGCATCGATTTGTTCCTGAAGTCTTGCCGCGGCCCTAGCGCCTAGCGTCAACTCTTGGAGCGAAGACCCCATGGCTGAAATGGCGCCACTTTTCACGCGCTCCACGTTCTTGATTGCGGGCTTTTCTGTGCTTGCAGGACTCTGCTTTCCCAAAAAGAGCGAGTTCAAAGAATCCTTTCGGCTCATCTTTCCACCTTGCGCACACAAAGTTGGGAGCTCCCAACTGCGTTCCGGCACCACTGTTCGGCGCTTGTGTTGGGAGCTCCCAACTCATTCCATTCCGCTGCGATCTCACGGTCGATCATAATCAATGCCGTCCCCAAGCCGCCCGCATCAGTCCTTCGATCTCTCTATTGACCGCATCAAGCGACTCCATCGCGCGATCGTATGTTGAGCGCGTGAGATTTTCTCGCCCGATTTCATAGAGCGTCTGCTTTGTCAGGCCAGCGTCAGAAATCGCTGCAGACTTGACCATCGGGTTTGTAAGGACGTGATCGTCGAACAGATTTCTGAGCAGGGCGGCCACCTTGGTCTGCGGCCCATCTTGCGGCTCATAGCGCGTAAGCAGATAGCGCATGAAATCGTACTGCAATCTTCCGCCAGCATCACGGACTACGCCCAGAAGGTCACGCGTCATCAACAGAAACTGGCTCATAGAAGCAACGTCCAGCATTTGCGGGTGTACCGTCACTATCATCGACGTTGCTGCACACAATCCGCTAAGGGTTAAAAATCCCAGCTGGGGAGGGCAGTCCAACACTACGACATCGTATCGATCAGAAACTTGTCCAATCGCATCTGCAATGCGGGCGAAGAAAATTCCCTGATCCGACTTCTGTCCGCCCATCAACGCCCTTGGCGTCGTATGTTCGAACTCCATCAGTTCAAGATTGCCTGGAACTAAATGAAGTCCGTCAAAGTAAGTCTCGCGGACAATCTCACTCATCTGCTTGCGGCCATCGTCGTACCTGATGGCGGCATAGAGGGTTTCATTCGCTCCGACATCGATCTCCGGCATCACACCAAGCAGCGCGGACAAACTCGCTTGTGGATCAAGATCTATGGCCAGGACACGATAACCTTGAAGCGCCAAAAACTGAGCAAGATGCGCCGATGTCGTCGTTTTGCCAGAGCCGCCCTTAAAGTTTGTTACAGCGATGACCTGTAGGTGTTCACCGTCCCGGCGATGAGGCACAAACTCAATCGCATCCCTTCCCCTCACGCCGTTGGCAAGATATTGCCTAATTTCATTGATTTGACCTAACGTATAGTGCCTACGCCCATTCGAACCTATGTCCGGCTGAGGCCCTTCGCCGGCCAAAGTCATTTTCCGAAGCGTAGAATCAGAGACGCCCATCAGACGCGCGGCCTCTCCAGACGTAAATCGCCGAAGAGCCTTATGCGACGTTGGCGGGAACATGGCCTCGCTAAGGGCCTGCAGCTGCGAACTCAGGAGCTCTGCATGCGAGCCTATTGTCTCATCGGCGTCAGGGCCGAGGACCAAATGAGACTTAGCAGACGTGTTCACGGTATGGAGCTTTCATCACGGAGGATCGGCGAAATCAGGAGCCTTTCCGTGACGATACGCGAGTCTTGCGTATGTGCAAGAAATTATTGGTTAATGAACTCTTATCCACGAATTGTCGCCTTACATGCAAACTGACCAAACATCTGTTTTCTCGGACGTTTTGAGCCCAGTCTAGCCAATTGGACGTAAATCGCACCTTCGGAATACCCAAGGTCTCACGTCGTCTTCCCACAGTGGTTTGGTTGCGATCTCGATGATACAACGATTCTGGGCCACGAAGCGCGCGGGGCCTGGGGCGTAGTAACCCCACACAAGTCGACTGGATGCTCGTACGCATCCGACTCCCAGACCTATGGTCGGGGAGCCTGCGGCGTATGCAACAGGCTCTTCGAGCTAAAGGCCGTAGGGACCGTACTTGTGCGGTTTACTAACTCCCCGATCACCAGGAATGGAGATTGGTGGGGGCGCACCACCAGACCGAGACGCAAGACCAGGTCATGATAACAGTCCAGCCAATGCCGGCAGACAGGACGGCACTCGAAGCCGAAGCCCTCGAGACCAAAGAGCGATACCAGCAGCTGCTTAAGGCCGCTGAACGGGCGCAACAGGCCGTCGCCAAGGCTGAAGCGAACAATTGCCTGGGCAAACTGCGGAGTGCGCGATCGAACCTTCGTCAAGCGCAAGCGCTTCTCAGCGCCGAGCATAGTGCGCTTCAGGCGCTCTTTCGGCAGCTCGGATATATCCCAAAGGGCTCGACTATACCGAGATCCAACCGCGATCGAGGGCGATCAACGCCGCCTGCAGCGTCGTCTTGACCCCCAGCTTTTCTCGGGCAGCCTGAAGTTGCTGCTCGACAGCGCGTGATGACACGCCACGAATGATCGCAATGTCTGCGCTCGTCTTGCCCTGGCCAAGCCAAGTCAGGCATTCGAGCTGCTTGATGGTCAGCGGGCAATCTGCCGATCGCAATAGGTCCATGTCCCGGCGGCTCAACAAGCTGTCGAGATAGGCGGCCAAAGAAATCCAACTGAACTGATCAGATGCATTGTCCGCTGAGGGCGATTGCTCATCTGAGGCCGAAAAGGTGAGTGCGGCCTTCATGCCGAAGCCGCGGTCGATCGGAATCGAAACGCCCCAGCGAATACCAAGAGAAGCGGCATCACGCATAAACCTGGCCGTCTTTCGGGTTTGTCCCTTACTGCTGCGGTCACGGCCCCATACGAAGGGTTGAGTTGAACCACGGGCATATTGCACCACCGGATCGATGTCGAACAAGCGCTCAGAAAGATAGTGCTCCTGCCAATCGACGGCGTAGTTGGAAAGGCCTTTCATATTGGCCTCCTGCAGCGACAGGTAGGTGAACCACTCAAAGCCGTGGCGATGGGCAAATCGGGTCAATGCAGCTTCGATCTCCTGCTGATTGGTTGCGACCGCGATAGTTTCTTTAAGTTCGTGCACCATCTGCCGACGCAGCTTCACCATGCAGAAGTTCTCCCCGGTTGTTGTGATAAGCGAATGTGCCGGCCGCCATTAACCCGGCAACATGAGTGAGGCCGCTTCGGTATCCCGAAGTTCGCAAAGCGCCAACAGTTCTCTACTGGTCACCCGATCATTAGTTCGGGGGAGCAGATGCAACTCATCTCAGTTCGGCAGGGCGATCACCAGGATATTGTCAGACAAATATTTGCGCTACGCGCGCGAGTATTTGCCGACCGTTTGGGCTGGAACGTGACAGTGCGCAATGGTGAGGAACACGATCAGTTCGACGATCTCGATCCCATATATCTCTGCATCCTAGACGGCGGACAGGTTTTGGGCTGTGCCCGCTTTCTACCCTGCAGTGGACCAACCATGGTCCGGGACGTGTTTTCGGCGTTGGTCAACCATCCAGAAATTGTCACCGGAGACCGAATGGTCGAGAGCAGCCGATTCTGCGTCGACAAAGATGCGATGCGGGCAGGGGTTCACACGGGTGAGCAGGATGCAGCAACGCTGCTGATGACCGGAATGATCCAATGGGCCTTTGAAGAAGGCTACGGAGAAATAGTCACGGTGACCGACATTCGCGTCGAGCGACTATTGCGCCGCGTTGGCATTTCCTTCGTGCGCCTGGGCCCACCATCCAGGGTAGGCAACACCATCGCCGTGGCCGGACGCGTGTCGACGGACCAGGTGGTCACCAGCGGCCCGGTTGCCGACCGCACCATCCTGCGCCTGTCTCAAATCGCATCAGCGGCCTGATCCGGAGACAGTTATTATGGAGCAGGAATCCAGACGCCGGCTGGTTGCCGGACTGCGTGACGCATTGGGACCGAAAATCTGCGCGGCACTCGAAGAGCCCAGCGTCGTTGAAATCATGGTCAATCCTGACGGCCGAATGTTCATCGAGCGGATAGGGCAGGGGACTGGTTTCGAAGGTGAGCTGGCGCCGGGCGCGGCCGAACTTGTCATCGGCAAGGTGGCGCATGCGCTGCGTACTGAGGTGCATGAGGCAACGCCCATCCTATCCGGCGAGTTGCCGCTGGGTGGCCATCGCTTCGAGGGTCTGCTGCCGCCCGCGGCGCCTCGACCCATGTTCACGATTCGAAAGCGCGCGTCACAGCTCATTCCGCTCGAAACTTACGTCACCACCGGCGTAATGACGGCGGCGCAGGCCAGGGTCATCAAAGACGGCATTAAGCGCCGCCTCAACATCGTCATCTCCGGCGGGACCGGCACGGGCAAAACCACGCTCACCAATGCCATCATCGGTGCCTTGGTCGACATCGCGCCCGAGCATCGTCTGGTCATCCTTGAAGACACAGCAGAAATCCAGTGTGCCGCTGATAATCACGTGCTTCTGCACACGACCGACACGGTCGACATGACGCGCCTGGTTAAGTCTACCATGCGGCTGCGACCTGATCGCATCATCGTCGGCGAGGTGCGCGATGGCGCTGCCCTCGCCCTTCTCAAGGCCTGGAATACCGGGCATCCCGGCGGCATCGCCACCATCCACGCCAATTCCGCGCGCGGCGCCCTAACACGTCTCGAACAATTGGTCGCCGAAGTCAGCACGCAACCGATGCCTGAGGTAATCGGGGAAGCCGTGGACCTCATCGTATCGATTGAGCGCATCCCGAGCGGGCGCCGGGTGCGGGACCTCCTCAAGGTGGATGGGTTCAAAGACGGCGCCTATCGCCTGAGTTCTGTTGGCGAGCCCGCCTATACATCCAAGGGAAATCTCCATGTCGCGTAACCTTTTGACCATTCGGTGCTTGGTGATCATGTCTGCGCTGCTGGCGACGCCGGCCCTGGCCAGCAGCGGCGGCGGTCTGCCGTGGGAAGGCCCGCTCGAACAAATCCAGGAGTCCATCACTGGACCAGTAGCCGGCGCCA
The DNA here is from genome assembly GCF_042181575.1 of Devosia polycyclovorans. GTDB lineage: Bacteria > Pseudomonadota > Alphaproteobacteria > Rhizobiales > Devosiaceae > Devosia > Devosia polycyclovorans. The sequence goes on from NZ_CP170085.1 coordinate 37,581, forward strand.
TCGCACTGGCAGCTGTCGCCATTGCCGGTGGCATGCTGATCTTCGGTGGCGAACTCAACGATTTTGCGCGGCGCCTCATGTACATCGTTCTGGTCGCCGGCATTCTACTAGGCGCCACCCAGATCGTTGGCCTATTCGGCTCGGCTGGCGCTTCGATCGGCGTCCCAACGGGGCAGGGGTCTATTGTGGAGATGCTCCATGACTGATCCTGAGGGCCAGCTCGAAACCGCACGCATTCACCGCGCTCTGTCTCGCCCGACACTGCTCTTTGGCGCTGATCGCGAACTGGTGCTGCTCACGGGTCTGGCGGCAATCATCCTGATTTTTGTCGTGCTGACGCCGGTTTCGGCGATGCTCGGCCTTGGGATTTGGATCGTGCTTGTGGGTCTCTTGCGCATGATGGCCAAAGCCGATCCACTGATGCGGCGCGTCTACCTTCGGCACATCCGCTATGCCCCAGTCTATCGTCCAACCTCTACTCCGTGGCGGCGGTACTGAGCATGGTCGCATTGGCTCGTTTCCGCCATTCTGGCGCGTCGTTTTCCGATCTGCTGCCCTATGCCGGGATAGTCGATAACGGCATTGTCCTTCTTAAGGACGGATCGCTCATGGTCGGCTGGTACTTTGCCGGGCCTGACAGTGAGAGTTCGACCGCGTTCGAGCGCAATGAAGTGTCGCGTCAGATCAATGGCGTTTTGGCACGCCTCGGCACCGGCTGGATGATCCAGGTTGAAGCGGTTCGGGTCCCGGCCACCGCCTATCCTCAAGCCGACCGATCGCACTATCCAGACCCTGTCAGCGCCTTGATTGACGAGGAGCGGCGGCGTCATTTCGAGGCGGCCGACGGTCACTTTGAAAGCCAGCACGCCATCATCCTGACCTATCGGGAGCCTGAGAAGCGCAAGTCCGGCCTCCTCAAATACGTCTATGCCGACGACGCCTCGCGCTCCACCAGCTTTGCCGACCGCGTGCTTGAGCAGTTCAAAACCCAGATTCGGGAATTTGAACAGTATATGGCCAACATCGTCTCGATCCGGCGCATGGTCACACATGAGACCAGGGACACAAGCGGTGTCGCGATTGCCCGTTATGACGATCTTTTCCAATTCGTCCGCTTTTGCCTCGTGGGTCAAAATCACCCGGTGCGCCTCCCGGCCATTCCCATGTATCTCGATTTTCTGGCCACGGCCGAGTTCCATCATGGTCTCTCGCCCATGATCGATGGCCGCTACCTGCAGGTGGTGGCCATCGATGGTTTTCCAGCCGAAAGCTGGCCCGGCATTCTTAATGCGCTCGATGCACTGCCGCTGACCTATCGTTGGTCGAGCCGCTTCATGTTTCTCGACCCCATTGAGGCAAGGCAACGGCTTGAGCGCACGCGCAAGAAATGGCTGCAAAAGGTTCGACCCTTCGCCGACCAGCTGTTCAAGACCAATAGCGGCGCGCTCGATCAGGACGCTATGACCATGGTTGCGGAAAGCGAAGACGCCATCGCGGCCGCCAATTCTCAAATGGTCGCGTATGGCTACTATACGCCGGTCATTGTCCTATTTGGCTCAGACGAAAAACGGTTGCAGGAACAGGCTGAAGGGATTCGTCGGCTCATTCAGGCCGAAGGCTTTGGCGCCCGCATCGAAAGTCTCAATGCTACGGAAGCATTTCTCGGGAGCTTGCCGGGCAATTGGTACGCCAATATCCGCGAACCGTTGATCCATACCCGCAACCTGGCTGATCTGGTGCCGCTCAATTCGGTCTGGTCGGGTGAGCCGGTTAATCCATGTCCGTTCTATCCGGAACAGTCCCCACCGCTGATGCAGGTGGCATCCGGCTCAACGCCATTCCGGCTCAACCTGCATGTCGGGGATCTCGGGCACACTTTGATCTTTGGGCCCACCGGCTCGGGTAAATCGACGCTGCTGGCCCTGATCGCGGCACAGTTCCGGCGCTATGAGGGCGCGCAGCTCTTCGCCTTTGACAAGGGCAGGTCCATCTATCCGCTGACCCTGGCTGTCGGCGGTGAGCATTATGATGTCGGGGCAGGGGAGGGGCTCACCTTCTGTCCCCTCGCCGCGCTCGATACCGACAGCGACCGGGCATGGGCCAGTGGATGGATCGAAACTCTGCTTGAGATGCAAGGCGAGACGGTCACACCGGACCTGCGCAACGCCATTGCGCATCAGATCGGCCTGATGGCGCAGTCTCCGCGCCGTTCACTGTCGGACTTCGTCTCCGGCGTACAGCTGCGGACCATCAAGGATGCGCTGCGGCACTACACCGTCGATGGTCCGATGGGCCACCTGCTGGACGCTGAACAGGACAATCTGCAGCTTTCAGATTTTCAGACCTTTGAGGTCGAGGCCTTGATGAATATGGGCGATCGCAATCTCGTGCCGGTCCTGCTCTATCTCTTCCGGCGCATCGAAAAGCGGCTCGATGGGGCACCAAGCCTGATCATTCTTGATGAAGCCTGGCTGATGCTGGGCCACCCCGCCTTCCGCGAGAAAATCCGCGAGTGGCTCAAGGTCTTGCGCAAGGCCAATTGCGCGGTCGTTCTTGCAACCCAGTCGATTTCTGACGCCGATCGGTCAGGGATCATGAATGTCCTCAAGGAAAGCTGCCCGACCAAGATCTGCCTGCCCAATGGCGCTGCCCGGGAAACTGGAACCCGCGAATTCTACGAACGCGTCGGGTTCAACAGCCGGCAGATCGAGATCATCGCGACCGCAGTTCCAAAGCGCGACTATTACGTGACGTCGCCGGATGGCCGGCGCCTCTTCGATATGGCGCTTGGACCGGTCACCCTCTCTTTCGTCGGCGCCTCGGGCAAGGATGACATCCGCCAAATCGAAGACCTGCATGCCCGTTTCGGCGCGGACTGGCCACGCCATTGGCTTCAACTGAGAGGGATCGAAAATGATCACACCCATGTCGCTGTTTAGCCGACTGTCCGCTTATGCCATGGCGTTGCTTTGCACAGCCAATCCAGCTCTCGGCGCCGCTGCTGTGGGTCCGGCAACGGAATGGACGCAGCTTTTGAACAACATGCAGCTGCTTGAGCAGTCGGGGCAGGGGGCGCAGCAACTCGCCAATCAGAGCACGCAGCTGCTCAACGAGGCCGAGATGATCATGAACCAGCTCGATCAGTATCGCGCCATGCTTCAAAACCTCGAAAAGCTCCCCAATGAAATCTGGGGCGATGCCGTAGGCGATTTGCAGCGCCTCCAGCAGATCGTCGCGCAGGGCGAGGGCATCGCCTTTTCCATGGGCGGTCTCGATGACATCCTCAAACAGCGCTTCCCGAGCTTTGCCGAATTTGCCCAAAGCATTGAGGATGGAGAAACCTTCTCCGACCTTTACGCGAACTGGTCAGATACCAATCGGGACACGATCAGCGGGACCTTGGCCCAGGCCGGGCTGCAATACGACCAATTTCAGACTGAACAAGCGACAATGCGCCAGTTGCAGACGCAGTCCGAAACAGCTGTCGGGCAGATGCAGGCCTTACAGGTTGGCCACTCAATTGCCAGCGAGCAAGTTGGTCAGTTGCAGAAACTGCGCGGGCTCGTCGCTCAGCAATCCACCATGATGGGCACCTGGTACCAATCCGAGCAGGCGGCAAAGGATCTGGCGCAGCAAAAGCGCGAGGATTTTTTCTCGAGCACCGCCCCAGCGACATCTGGTGGCCAAGCAATGGAGCCACGGTGGTGATGGGGTCCCGGAGCAAAACCATTGCGATGATTGTGACGGCCACGGTTGCGGTGCTGTCGTTCAGCGCCGTTCTATACGTGACACTTGCCGGCGGCAGCGTCCCGCTTCGTTCTAATTCAGCGGATGGTTCCGAAAGCGAGGATGCGTCGGACCAGCACGACCTGCAGTTCCCCACCTCGGGTGGCCAAGACATGCGGCCTCGGTGGTAGTCATGACACGGAGTATCGCACACCGACCTACACTTGGCGCCCCTGCGATCCGTGCTCGGATCGGCGCTATGTTCTTGTCCTTCGCAATTATGAGCGCACAGGCCTTCGGGCAGGATGGAAGCACGCTAACCGAGCTTGAAAATCAGGTGAGGTCCGCAACTTTAGGTTGGGAGGAAACTGTTCTAAATGCCGCTACGTCCCTGTTCTGGATTTTGGCAGGCATCGAATTCGGCATTGCCGCAGTTTGGCTGGCGATAGCGTCGCCTTCCCTGGAAACCTGGTTTGCGGAACTGGTACGCCGCATTCTCTTCATCGGCTTCTTCTTATTTGTGCTGCAGCAAGGTCCAAACTTTGCAAAAGCAGTCGTTGACAGCTTGTTCCAGCTGGGAGCGCAAGGTGGGACTGCCTCACCGGCAGACGTCTTCAATGCGGGAATACGCGTTGCCCATCAGCTTGCCGAACAGATCCGCTTCGGACTTTTCGAGGACAATGCCACTTCAATCGCAGCGGTTATTGCCGTGTCGATCGTGGTTGTCTGCTTTTCGCTGGTTAGCGCAATATTTGTCTCCGTCCTTGTCGAAATGTACGTTGGTCTGCTTGCTGGCATGATCTTGCTGGGGTTAGGCGGTACCAGCTTCACCAAGGACTTTGCCATTAAGTACCTCGTCTATGCCTTTGGTGTCGGCATGAAGCTGATGGCGCTCGTTATGATCGCCCGCATCGGCTCAGAAATCCTCATAGGCATGGCCAATGATGTCAACACGGGTCAGGAGTGGCTTTCATCGCTCGTGATCGCGGGGCTGTCCGTCGTTGTCTTCATGATCTCCCTGCACGTCCCCGGCATCATTCAGGGCGTTGTCCAAGGCGTCTCGACCAGCAATGGTATGGAAGCGATCCGAGGCTCGTCACAGGTCGCAACCTTTGCCGGCGCCGCGACCAGTGGGATCGGCGCCGGTGCCGCTGCGGCAAATGCAGCGCGCGCATCGGGGTCGGGAGCGATGGGGGCAGCCATGGCCGGGATGAAGGCCGGCCTTTCGACCAGTGCACGCAACACCGCAACGGACGCTCTCAATAAGTCGGTCGGACTTCACGGCGTCAGAGGTGCCCGCACCCCGTCGATGGGGCTCGATAATCCCAAGATCAATAATTCATCCAAATAGACCGCTCGGTCTGATCAGCATCAGAGGAGATCGCCGTGACGACGCTCAGGCATCCCGACAACCCCTATCTTGCTGCGCGCTACGAATGGAATGAGCGCTATGGCAGCGCCACGCGTGCGGCCACTGCATGGAGAAGCATCGGCGTTCTTGCCATGGGAATGGCGGTCATAGGTTTCGCTTACGGCCTTTATCAGTCCAGCCAGATCAAGCTCGTGCCCTATCTGGTCGAAGTCGATCAACTCGGAAATGCTGTATCCGGCGGTTTTCCGGCGGAACTGCAATATGCCGACGTACGCGTGATCCGCGCAACCTTGAGCGGCTGGATCGCAAATTTCAGGTCCATCACACCAGACACCGTCGTTCAGAAGGGTTACATCGACCGTACCTATGCGCTGCTCCGCCGGCAGGACCCGGCGACCGAAAAAGTCAATGACTGGTTCCGGAATAATTCCCCGTTCGACCGGGCACGCACTGCGACGGTCTCGGTGGAAGTGAGCAATATCGTCGCCCTCTCCGATCAGAGCTATCAGATCGATTGGTCAGAAATCGAACGGGACCGCGGGGGCAAAGAACTGCAAACCCGCCGTTGGCGAGGCATCGCGACGGTTACCCTGTCACCACCCCAGGACGAGGCGATTATCCGCCTCAACCCTATCGGCCTTTATCTCCAGGATTTCGACTGGACGGCCCAACTCTAGCACCTTGGAGAATGTGATGTTGAAACGAAGGACGCCGCGCCTAAGCGCGTGCGCGATCGCAGTGCTGTTCGGCTCAGTCATGCCTGGGTTCGCGCAGAGCGCAGAGTTCAATGCCAACAAGGGGGTGGATCTATCGAACCAGTGGCAGAATGACGGCGCGGTAATGACTCGTGGGCCCGATGGCCAGGTCATCTATCTCTATGGCGAAACGCAACCCACGGTGGTCTGCTCACCGTTGCAGCTTTGCGAAATCCAGCTCCAGGCTGGCGAGGCCGCGCACGATGTGCTGGTCGGTGACACCGTGCGGTGGCAGGTCGAGCCAGCCTCCTCCGGGTCATCGGAAGGGCAAAGGATCAGCATTATTGTCAAGCCGGCAGAAGTAGGTCTCAAAACCTCGATGGTCGTGACCACGTCACGCCGGACCTATCACATCAATCTGCAATCGCACGCCACCGAATATATGGCGCGCGTCGCCTTCAGCTACCCGGACGAAATCCGTCAGCAGCTGGAAGTAGTCAACCAGCGGATCGCCGCCAGCGTCATTCCAGGTGCAGGTGTGCCGGCCGAACAGTTGAGCTTTGACTTTTCCATGGCGGGCGATGCCCGTTGGAAGCCGACCCGCATCTACACCGATGGCATGAAAACCTACATCCAGTTCCCCGCATACCTAGGCAGCGGCGATGCCCCGGTCCTTTACGTCGTGTCCGGTGGCGAGAACCAGATCGTCAATTACCGGCTTAAGGACGACATGATGATCGTTGACTACCTGGTTGACCGGGCCGTGCTGATTTCCGGTGTTGGGAGCAGCCAACAAAAAATTTCCATCAGCAGGGGCGGGTGAGCGTCATGGCTATTTCAAAAAGCGTGCCGCGTTGCATTGCGGTGCTGGCAATGACCGCCATCCTTGTCGGTTGCGCCACCACGGGCGGCTACTTTTCTCCCATGGCCAGCCTCGACGCAGCCGAACTCGATACTGCTGCCGCGAACGGCGTTGCCGCAGATCTGGTGACCCAGCTGGAGCAACATGTCGGAGCTGGAACCGGCACGATCGCGCTAATGTCCGATCAATCGACCTTCGCACTCGCCCTCGAGCAACATCTGCGGGAACGCGGCTATGCCGTGGATCCGGAGGCACAGGGGGCTGATGCCATTCCGCTAGCCTTCACTCTCGACACCGGTGACGGGCTGGTCTTGGCACGCCTCTCCACTTCGACCGTTGAGCTGACCCGTTTCTATGCCGTTTCGGATGGTGGCGTGGCGCCGTCAAGCCCGGTCTCCGTGCTTCACCGGGAGAATGAATCGGGGGCGTCCAGTGAGTTCGTTTGACCTCTCCGCCGGGAAAGACCCTGGGGCACCGCGCATTCGGCGCCTCAACCGGCTCCCTGTGTTTGTATTTATTGGGCTCGCTGTCGTCTTCTTTTCAGTCATCGTATGGGGGCTTTCGCAGCGCGGCTTGTTCCGAGTCAACCAGCAGCCAGAGCAAGCGCAAGGGCAGCCAGCCAGCGATTTCGCCGACGAAATCAAACGCGGAATCTCTGATGGCATCATCGGAGAGCCACGACCCGAGCCTTTGGTCATTCTCCCTCCCGAGGTTAGTGAAGCCGGCGAGGACATGCCGGCGGCAAACCCGTTTCAGCCTACAGGTCGGCCTCCAGCACAGGCTTCGTCACTCGAACCAGAGGCGGATTGGCGCGAACGCTTGTTGCGCGAGCAGGAAGAAGCTCTGGTGCGCGAACAGAACCGCCAGCAATTGGCTGCAGTGCAAGCCCAGGCCAATGCGCGGAACAGCCCAATGGGGGTGGACATATCGGAGCTGGCGGTAGGGCAGGGGCCTTCGGAAAATTTGTCTGCCAGCCCATCACCCATCCTGGGATCAGGTGGGATGGCAGAGCTCTACGCCTCAGCGATGCGTGCCGCGACGTCAGCTCCGACCGATGATCCGAACAATCAATCCGGCAAGGACGCATTTCTCAATCAGGATATTGAGGATCTCGGTTATCTCCCGAAACAGGTCGTGCAGCAAATGTCTCCTTATGAGCTCAAGCGCGGCTCAGTAATCCCTGCAACACTCGTCACAGGGATAAACTCGGACCTGCCTGGACGGATCACGGCTCAGGTGCGCCAAAACGTGTACGACAGTGCTTCTGGTCACCATCTACTCATTCCACAGGGGACTAAAGTCTTTGGACGATACGACTCTGAGGTGTCATTCGGACAGGAACGGGTTCTTGTAATCTGGACCGATTTGATCTTCCCCAATGGTTCGACACTGCAGATTGGTGGCATGGCCGGTATTGACACGCAGGGCTTTGGCGGGTTTCGGGATCAGGTGGATAACCATTTCCTGCGCATTTTTGGCTCTGCTATCCTCGTGGCGGCGATAGGCACGGGGCTGGATGTGCTGTCTCCTCAAGCGGATAGGCCGGCTGTTCAAGCACAATTAGGGTCGCGAAACCTGCAAAATGCTGCCGGGCAGAACTTTGCAGAAACCTTCGATCAAGTCGCCGGCAAGACGCTTGATCGGAACTTGGAGGTCCAGCCAACACTGGAAATTCGGCCCGGATACAGGTTCAATATCTTGGTCGACCAAGATTTGAATCTCTCAGCGCCATATAGCAGTTAACTGCCGGCCAGCTACGCGCCCCATTCCTGCCATTCGGACCGTTAGTCAGTTCGCTTGAGAGCAGTCGGTCCGCATGAGGGAAGCGCACTGGGCACGGACCTACGACCGCGAGGGATCACGCTGCTGGGCAACATGCTCATGACGGGTGGAGGGGGCGACTGGCAGGACCCTGCAGATCGGCTCGACCCATAATGCCCACGATGTTTGTCGATCAAGGCGATCCTCGCTTCAGTCGGCGGCCGAGCTCCGCCTGGGCGAAGTATGCGGAGGCTTTGCGGAGGATCTCGTTAGCCATCCATGCCAGACCAAGGCGGCGCCTGTCGTTAAGCCTGATGAGGTGATCTAGACCATGCCGCCCCCGGAGCGCCGAGAATAGTCTCGGCATGGACAGTCCGACTGAAGAGCGGCGTCAAGTTGCCCTTCCCTGTTGACGTCATAGCCAAGTGAGCGAACCTCGGCGACAGTGGTCTCAAAGTCAAAACCTTCGCAAGGGCGTATTGTCATAGTCATCGATGACAGGCAGACACCAACATACGCTACGCCTGGCATTGACATGACGGCGTTCTCAATGGCTGCGACACAACCGTCACAGCCCATCCCCTTGACAGCGAAAGTCAGCTTCTCCGCACGGGTCATGTCTCGAAGGTCACTTTGCCGGCCATGTCGAATTCATAGATATCATCACGGAAGCTGACCACGCCATTGCGGTTGGCCCACGCCGAAATATAGGTCGTATGGATTTCCGGAGGACTGCTCACGTCCACATCCTTACGTTCTCCGGTCGCGAACACGGTTTGAATATCTGATGGTCCCCAGTCGCCGTTGTCGCGAAGCACCCAAGCAACGAAATCCTGCACCTGATCCACACGCACGCAGCCCGAGGAATAGAATCTGGCGTTTTCGCCGAACAAGCCTTTGGTCGGTGTGTCGTGGAGGTAGACTGCGTGGGGGTTGTGGAAGTTGATCTTCACGTTCCCCATCGAATTCAGCGGTCCCGGATCCTGTCGGAAGCTGTAGTTCACCGCCTCCTCGGTCTGCCAATTGATCTGGCTGGGCTGCAGTTCGTTTCCGCTGCCATCGAAGATCCGAATCTTCTGCTCTGTCAGATAATTTGGATTCTCATTCATGTACTTTATCAGGTCGCGCCGGATGATCGACACCGGCACGTTCCAATACGGGTTGAAGTTGATCTGATGGATGCGACTCTTGAGAATGGGGGTTTGCCGATCAATTCGACCGACCACGGCAGTGTGTCGCCGCTGGACCATACCACCTTCCACCACTTCGATGAACGCTGCGGGAATATTGACCACGACGTAGCGGTCGGCAAGTTCCGACACCATATTCTGCACGCGGAGCAAGTTCAGCCGAAGCTGGTGCAAACGTGTCTCTGCCGGGACGTTGAGTGCATACCAGGTTGCCTCGTCCACTTGTCCGCTGACGTGCAGTCCGTGGCGGGCCTGAAACCGGCGCAATGCGGCATCGGTGGGCGCATCCATGACGTCGTCAACCCGCTCGACCATGGCCATATCTGCGGATGAAAGCAGGCGGCGCTTGAGTTGGATAACACCATCGCGTGCTACGCCAATGGTGACGCCATATGTCTCCTGCGGCACCTGCTCCCAGCCGCCGCTCGCGACGAACGGCTCGTACTGGGCGATCGCCATCTGAAGGTTGTTGGCCGTGTCATAACTCAGGATCGGCTCAACAGTGTCGATGGCCTGAATGGCGGCAGCGCTGTTTGCCTCCCGTTCTGCATCGCTGAGCGAACGGTTCTGGTTCATCATATCCCAAAGAGACTGGGCCCTTGCCGACTTTATCGTCGGGAGGGTGGCGGCAGCAATGCCCATGGGCAGTAGCCCGAGGAAATTTCGTCTTTTCATCGTTCTCATCCTGTATTGGCGTTCGTGCGACTGAGCGCCGAAATACGGCTGCGTCGGTCGAGTTGCGATCGCGGCGCAGATGAAACGCGGAGGACGGAAATGCTTGGACCTTCCAGAGTTGACCGGCGGAGCTTCGTCGGCCGCTGGGCCGAAAATCGAGATCCCGTTATTGATATCAAGGACCACCCCTACCGGCGCCACGATTGCATACGCAACAGGGTAACAGCGCTTGGCGTGGTGCGTGTGTTGCAACGCCTCGTCCTCAGTGTCGTCCTGGTGGACCTCTCCGAGACATGCTGCTTCTGAATGACCGATAGCTGTCGCCTGCTGCACCGTGAGCGCCATGGCCAATGTGCCGATTAGCATCAGCATGGGAATGATCCTGCGACTTAATGTTGGTGTCATCACTCACTTAACCGTAGCGGCAAACCCTGCGCACATTAGACTAGGGCCGAATTCGGCGACAATGCGGTGACGAGGGTTTGAAGACATCCCCGAAGTTCGCAAGCGGCAAGCACGACGACATCGGCGATGACAGGATCACGATCTTTCCTGCGATAGGCACCTCGAACCATGGAAGTGAACCGCACCGGGACTGTCGGAGGCTCTAACTCCCAAGTAGGATAGAGCCTGATGAGCAAGACAACGAACAAGTTTTCCCCCGAGGTGCGAACCCGGGCGGTGCGGATGGTGCTGGTCGCGCTGGGCGGCCGTGGTTTCGGTTTCCCAGAAGATCGGCTGTTCGGCCCACACCCTGAATGACTGGGTGAAGAAGGCCGAGGTCGATGGTGGCCGGCGTGCTGGAGTGCCCAGCGATGTGGCCGAGAAGCTCAAGGCTCTGGAGCGGGAGAACCGGGAGTTGCGGCAGGCCAACGAGATCCTCCGCAAAGCCTCCGCGTACTTCGCCCAGGCGGAGCTCGGCCGCCGACTGAAGCGAGGATCGCCTTGATCGACAAACATCGTGGGCATTATGGGTCGAGCCGATCTACAGGGTCCTGCCAGTCGCCCCCTCCACCCGTCATGAGCATGTTGCCCAGCAGCGTGATCCCTCGCGGCTGTCGGCTCGCGCCCAACGCGATGAAGCCCTCAAGCCTGAGGTCATGCGGGTCTTTGCCGAGAACTTCTCGGTCTATGGGGCCCGCAAGGTTTGGCGGCAGATGCAGCGGGAAGGGTTCGATGTTGCGCGATGTACAGTGCAAAGGCTGATGCGGGACCTCGGCCTGCAGGGTGTCATTCGCGACAAACCGGTCCGCACCACGATCAGCGACAAGGCGGCTCCTTGTCCGCTCGATCAGGTGAACCGCCAGTTCCATGCCCCGGCACCTGATCGGCTCTGGCTCTCTGACTTCACCTATGTCGCCACATGGGTCGGCTTCGTTTACGTGGCCTTCGTCATCGATGCCTATGCCCGCCGCATCGTCGGATGGCGTGCGTCGCGGATCGCCCATGCCAGTTTCTTCCTAGACGCCCTGGAGCAGACCCTGCATGACCGGCGGCCATTGCATGGAGGCGGCCTGATCCACCACAGCGATAGAGGCAGCCAATACGTGTCCATCAAGTACACTGAGCGGCTGGCCGAGGCCGGCATTGAGCCCTCAGTGGGCAGCGTTGGGGACTCTTATGACAATGCCTTGGCCGAGACCATCAACGGCCTCTACAAGGCAGAGGTCATCCATCGACGCGGCCCATGGCGCAGCTATGAAGCGGTAGAGTTTGCCACCCTCGAATGGGTCGACTGGTTCAACAACCGGCGGCTGCTCGAGCCAATCGGAAACATCCCGCCCGCCGAAGCCGAGGCAAATTACTACGCCGCACTGGATCAACCGGCTATGGCCGCATAGCTTAGACCAAATGGCCTCCGGCAAAGCCGGCGCGGTTCAAATTGCCTTTGTCACGATTTTGAGAACGCGTTGCTCCTACTCAATGAGTGCGGACTTGCCTTGTAACACACTCGTTATCGTCACGCCCTAAACCTTCTGTGGTTGTTGAGCTAACTGAACGGGCAAGATTAAGCGAGGCTCGTAGATGAAGAACTGGATCTCCCCTTTAATTCTCATAGCAGCTGCCCCCTTTTGGGCGAGCCATGCTCATGCTGAAACGGTCGACGTCTCCGAACTGTCCCACATCCATGGTGTGGCGTTTCTGCCAGAACCTTGGTCGGGCATCGCTTTGGCAACCCACAACGGCGTGTACCTGGTGAACAAGGATGGCCAAGCGAAGCTCGCATCTGCACCTGACGACTTCATGGGTTTCTCGATTGCTCCAGACGGAAGGCTCTTTGCCAGCGGACATCCTGCGTCCGGCGGGAACATCGGCGTCATCAGTTCAACCGATGGGGGGGCTACCTGGTCCCACATCTCGGACGGAGCGGATGGACCAGTTGATTTTCACGCCATGTCGGTAAGCCAGGTGAACCCATCTCTGATCTACGGCCTTTATGGCGGCGTACAAATGAGCATGGACGGTGGTGCGAGCTGGGTAGAGCGCGGTCCGGCGCCTGAGCAGACTATAGACATCACCGCGGGTTCTTCAGAGGGGCAACTGTTCGCTGGAACGACGGACGGCCTTATGCAGAGCTCGGACCATGGCGTTACGTGGTCACGCATCGGGCCAGCTGGTGTGCCTGTCACTGCCGTCTACATGGACACAGAGGGTTCTCTGTACGCCTACTACGTCGGCGCCGGCCTTCTGAGGCGCGGCATTGACGGCAAATGGGAAGAGATTTCGGTTCCAGTGGGGGAAGATGTCGTCCTGCATCTCGCCGCGGGGAATAGCGATGGCGATGATCTGGTCGCCGTTACGCAGAAAGGCAATGTGCTCGCCAGTATGAACGGTGGCGAAAGTTGGGCTCCGTTTGGGCAGTGAGCCGCGCAGGACTTCTGCTGGCATTCGTTTTGCCGCTGATACTCGCCGCCTGCAGCGGATCGGAAGATGCCGGCAGAGGTCTCTACACAAAGTTTTGTGCGAGCTGCCACGGTACGAACTTGGAGGGCCAGCCCGATTGGATGCAGCGATTGCCCAGCGGCCGGTTGCCCGCTCCTCCGCACAATGCCGATGGACACACCTGGCATCACTCCGATGAGCAACTCCTGATCATGATACGGGATGGTTTGGAAGCCATTGCTCCCGGATACGAGACTGACATGCCTACGTTCGCTGACGTTCTGTCAGATGAAGAGATCATGGATATTTTAGAGTACATCAAGAGCACCTGGCCCAAGCGCGAGCGCGATTACCAGCAGGCCCGCAGTTTGCCATCCAAGGACTAGTGCAGCATAATCGCGCCCATGGCGGTGCTCCAATATGCTGGGTTCAGTGTTGCCCCGCAGATGGTCCTCGTGGGATATTAATAGAATCACTTCTACCGACCAGACTCCTGGTGGATGAGTGTCCGCCAATTCGGGAACCGCGCGTGAGAACGTACAGAACCATAGCCACTGTCCTGGCCGTTCTTGTGGTCTTGCTATCGGGTTTCGTTGGAGCGCACGCCGGAGACTGGCAGTTCGATGGAGGTCGGCACCAGGTGGAGGAACGCTCCTCAGTCTCGGAGCCCGGGCATCATGAAAACGTTTCGCATCATCAAGGCGACACAGCACTTCATTGCGGCGTTCTAATTCTTGGCCCAGCCGAGCACCCAGTGGATTTCAACATGCCTGCAATCCACCAATACGGTGCCTACACCGCCACGAACATCTGGCTCGACATCAAGTCCAACGACTTAAGACCGCCGAGCTGCTGAGCCACATCGCAAGATCGCTCTGACAACTCAGCACTGGATTACTGATGAATCGACATATTTCTTACCTGGGGTCCTTGGCCTGCGGGATACTCCTTATTGGAGCCATATCTGCCCTGGGCCACAACGGTGCGACTGGCATTGTTGGCGAACGCATGATGGGAATGATGATGTTGAGCGAACAGGTCAAAGCCCTGGCGCCGATCGCATCCTCACCTGGCCAAGGCGACGAAGAGACCGTTATCGCAGCGGCGGAGATGATCGCCATGCACGCCGGACCCGCCATGACTGACCTTTTTCCACCAGATAGCATTGAACCTCCGTCCGAAGCGAAGCCTGCAATATGGGCGCGGTGGGAGGAGTTCAGCCAGCTTGCCGATCAACTCGGGGTGCTGGGGGAGGAACTTGGGCAGGCAGGAGAACGCATGCTCGAACCAGCAAACGGAATGTCAGAAGCAGAGGAAACGGTAACGAGTGGGCCTGCCACTGAATGGGCGGCGATGGATTTCGAGTGGCTCATGGGATTGGCCCCCCAGCGAGCAGCGAACCTGACCTCTGACAGAGAAGCGGCTCAGTCCACGCAGTCTGAAGAGGCGATCGCCATCCGCACGGTAGGCGAAATCTACTCGGACATTGCCGCGACATGTGCGTCGTGCCATTCACAGTTCAGGCGGTAGCCATGTTCAGGCTCAGAACTGCCCTCGTCGCTCTTATAATCCTCGTTTCGCTCTCACTGCTCGCACTTCAAATGTCGCCCCTCCCAGCGCCGACTCCTTTGACGCAGGGGAACGGAGACCCGAAGCGTGGTGCCTATCTGGCGCGGCTTTCTGGCTGCGTCACATGTCACACCCGTGCTGGAGGAGAGCCGCTGTCGGGTGGCGACGCGCTCAACTCTAGATTTGGATCATTCTACGCGCCTAACATCACATCTGATCCCAACGTTGGGATCGGGTCCTGGACCTTTCAACAGTTCGCGCGAGCGGTCCGACAGGGTGTTTCCCCGGAAGGGGAGGCGTACTACCCCGCTTTCCCCTACGAGTTCTATGCCTCGCTGACGGACCGCGATCTAGCAGATCTCTGGGCGGCAATCCAAGACACGCCGCCCTCAGACAGGTTGTCCAAGAGCCACGAAGTACCATTCCCCTTCAATCTGAGATCCGGAATAAAGCTCTGGCGTACACTTTTCGAAAAGCCCTCCGCATATGTTCCTGATTCCAACAAGTCCGCCTCCTGGAACAGGGGACGATACCTTGTGTGGGGGCCGGCTCACTGTGCGGCCTGCCATGTTCCTCGCAACATGGCCGGAGGCCTCCCCAAAGATGAAGAACTGGGCGGCGACCCCGCCATGCTCGATGGACAAAGTTCCCCACCAATAACTCCTCAAGCTCTGGCCTCCAGAGGCTACGACAAAGACACTTTGGTGCAGGCCCTGCGTTCGGGTGTCACGCCAGATGGGGACGTCTTTGGTGGAAGCATGTCAGAAGTTATCCAAGGTAGTACGCGTTACCTTCTGAATCAGCACTTGGAGGATATGGCGACGTATCTGCTCGACCTTGAGTAGGAGCTCAGAACGAATGGCAAGAGTGGCTATCCGCAATCTCCTCGGTGGTCGTTTACGCTTGTCGCCATACTCGTCCCCTTGTTTGTTTGCCCCAAGTGGGGGCCGCGCCCGGACATTGCGAATCGTTTCACCGATTGGCCGTTCACCAAAACCATTAGTCAACGCCAATGTTGTGGCGGTTTACCCGCGTGCGACAATTGGGTGCTGGCAGGATGCGCGGGCTAGGGTATATTCCTGTCCATGATGGGAGCATTGGTTCGAAAAGCTCTGACTGTTGTGGTCGCCGTGATGCTCATGGCGACGAGCTTCGCCATGGCCCATGACGGCGCTGCAAGCATCGTTGCCGACGATCGTTGCGTTACAGCGGACGTGCCGCACGGACATCAACACTTCGAAGTCTATCAAGATGAAGCGAGTTGCGTAGGTTGGCC